>JANOVN010000116.1:0-11711 GCA_031417455.1 Hyphomicrobiaceae bacterium
CGTTTGCCGGACGGCATAAAGCTGTGTGCGAAACCGGGTGTGAGTTCGCCGTGGTCAAGGGTACATCGTTCGAACTTTGGGCACCCAAGAGGGCGGCTCTGGCGGCGATGGGGGCGGGCGAAGCGCTGACGGTCGCCGTCCTCGACGGCGAGACGCTGAAATTGAAAGCATCGACTTTCATCGACAAGGAAATCGCAGCGCTAGAGCAGGGGACGTGCACCGTGGTGCCGTAGAGAGCAATTGCTCTTGCGTTGCGCGCCGTCATGGGGTTGGGGCAGGCGTTGAGTACGCGGACACTGACACTCCAAACGGTTCCCACCCTCCCTACTCCATGGGCGGGCTTGACCCGCCCATCCAGGGGCCAGCGCGGTGAGGCCGAGCGCGTGGCACTGGATGGCCGCCTCAAGGGCGGCCATGGAGTAGATGGAAATTTCAGTGACGAGGATGAGCCGGATGGATCAGACTGCGCGAACAACACAAGCGCGCAAGGATGCGGCCATCGCGATGCGGTTCATGGCCGTGAAGGCGGCAGTGTTATTCTGCTGCCGCTGGTGGCGGCGGTCGTGCTGGTTTGGTGGAAGTTGGGGTAGGGCAGCGAGTGTTCTGCTTCTTGAAAGCTCTATGAGGACGCAGCTATCACCTGACCAGACGGAAGCGCTCGCGCCCCCATGACCAACGCGAGCCGGGAAAACTAGCTTCTGTTTCGTCTTCGCGGTGACGACGCATGCTGACACAATATGCTTAGCGGCGACCACCGAACCCGCCGACGACTGTGACTGGACCGATAGCACCGCCAATGGAAGGGGCTTGCCCGGTGATAGAGAGAGAGCCGGCGGTCTGCGTTGCGCCATTGCCGTAAAACGCACCATTCAAGGCCGAACTGGCGACGACCGGGGTGCCGCTCGCAACGCCGGGAGCGGCGTTTGTGAAGCCGACCGTACCGTTGTAAGTGTTGCCCGTGATGTTTCCTGCCAGACTTAACCCATAGGTCTGGTTGAGGCCATTGCTTCCGTTCACGAGATTGCTGATCGTGCCATTCACGGTACCCGCACCAAAGTCGGCAGTTAGGCTCGAGGACCCTTTGAGGCTCGTGATGCCCTGCCCCTGGGCGACACGATAACCGGTGAATCCACCCGTATACGTCGCCGTTATATTGCCCGGCATCTGCGATTGCGACGTCGGCGTGCCGGTGAAGAAACCGCCGACCTGTTCTTGACCGGAGGCGGGATAAACCCAGTAACGACCATAACCGGCGTCGGTCAGTAGCGCATTTGTACCAGCGTTCGTCGAGACGGTCGCAACCGTCGTGCTGTCGCTACTGACATAGAGGGTGGTGGCGGGGCTGACGGACAACAGCATTCCAGTGGTTGAGCCAACCATCGTCGTACCGCCTGCCATGGGGCCCACCGAGAACTTAGCCGTGCCCTGCGTCGTCGATGTAGCGGGCGTTGCTACAGAATAGGTCAAAGTCTGACCGTCTACAGGTGATCTGTCCGTGATCGCGGCAGATCCCGCGCCAAGGTTTGGAAGATATACGGCTTGAGCTTTGCCGTAGCGGCCAGTTGCATAGGCGACTGCTGGGGCTGCCGGGCCGGCACCGGTGCCTCCACCACCGCCGCCGCATGCACCGAGAGCCGCCGTCAATGCCAAGAAACTCACGCCAAACGCTACGCGCCGCAGCAAGCATCGAATAGGCACCATCACCACCCCCAAAGACCCTTAACTTTATGAGCGTGGTAAGCAATCATCAGACATCAAACAAGTGTCTATTTGGACAACTCGATGGTTTTTTAACAGTTGAGACGGAGTTAACTTGGTTTGTGGCGATTGCACGCACCGGCCTCCCGCATTGGACGTTCGGTGCGGTTGGTGGCATAGAGCGGGGCTGAATTACCCTCCCTTTCGTCATGGCCGCGAAGGCGGCCACCCACGACAGGTTTCGACGCGCTCGGTTTGCATGGTAGAGTTCGGGACAGTCTGCTTGCGGCCTATGCGGCAACGGGCGGTCGGGTGCGCGGCGAAGACATCCTTGCGTGGCCTTGTCCCAGCCGATAGTTGTCGTGGGTAGCCGCCTTCGCGGCCATGACGTTGGGTGGAGTTGAATTTCACGCCAATCCACGGGTTACAAGGTATCGCGCGCATGAAAGCTTCCGTCATCGTTTTTCCTGGGTCGAACTGTGACCGGGATGTGAAAGTGGCCCTTGAGCGGACGGTGGGGGCCAAAGTCTCGATGGTCTGGCATGGCGACGCGCAGGTGCCGCCCTCCGACATCATCGTGGTGCCGGGCGGGTTTTCATACGGCGATTACCTGCGCTGTGGGGCGATGGCGGCGCATTCGTCGATCATGCGCGACGTGGTCGCCAAGGCCAAGGCCGGAACGCCGGTGCTGGGCATCTGCAACGGGTTTCAGATCATGACGGAAGCGGGTCTGTTGCCGGGCGTGCTGATGCGCAACGCGTCGCTGCGGTTCACCTGCAAGGACGTGTTCCTGAAGGTTGAACAGGCGAATACCGTCTTCACCAATGCTTACAAGCCGGGGCAGGTCATTCGCGTGCCGATTGCACATGCGGAAGGCAATTATTTCACCGATCCCGAGACTTTGGCGCGGCTCGAAGGCGAGGGGCGCGTGGTGGTGCGGTACTGCGATGCGGCGGGCGGCGTGACGGCGGCGGCCAACCCCAACGGTGCACTCAACAACATCGCCGGGATTTGCGATGAGCGGCGGCGCGTGGTGGCGATGATGCCCCATCCCGAGCGGCTGTATGAAGATGCGCTTGGCGGCGCGGATGGGCGCGGCGTGTTTGAAAGCGCGGTCGGGGCGTTGGTGGGGTGAGGTGACTGCGGCGCAGTCAGTGGGGCCCGCCCCACGCCCCGCTGGAGGCGCAGCCTCCAGACCTCCAGTCTTTTGGGACATTAGGAAGGGCTGGCAACTTTTACACCTTGTCATCCCAGCCAACCCCGGACACTTGATCCGGGGGCCGAGCCGGGACCCAGCGCATGAGCGCCGAAGGCACCGATTGACAGCTGCACTTTGTGGCCCCTGGGTCCCGTGTCTGCACTTTTCTTTGTCGATCGCTGCGGCGGCAAGAGGGCCGCCGGATCGCAATCGACGGGGCACCGTAAGAACGCTGCGGCGCGCCCGAGATGACAGTGAAAGGAAACGCCCTTGTCCGAGATTATCAAATTAGAACCCGATGCGAGCGGGCATCTGACGCCCGTGGAAGCGCTGTCGGGGTTGCCGGTGGGGCGGATTGCGCACGTCTGTCATGATCGCACGATCGATGTGGCGCTGGTTGAGCTGGCGGTGCCGGGGCTCGACCGGGAACGGTTGGAGCCCGTGTTGACGTATTGCGCGGAGTTGCGGTGCGAGGCCGACAACGCGACGTGCCCGCAGTGCAAGCGGCGGACGGAAGTGGACGGAATCGACAGCCTGGATACGTTTATCGCGCGGCATCGGGAGATTGTCGTTGGTGATGGGGCCGTGCGGTTGATGGGGCAGGGGACGGCCGTGGCTTCGACGCCGGCGCTGGAAGCACTGGCCAAGACATGGTCGGGCGAGAACTACTGGTTCTGGGCAAGGCGGGTGTTGCGCAAGCTGCGCTATGGCATCCGGCGGGCGCATATCCAGGGCAAGGCATTTGCGGGCGAGGGCGAGACGCCGGCGATCCTGCTGATGGAGCCGCAGTTGCCCGACAACATCGGCATGGTGGCGCGGGCGTGCGCGAACTTCGGGATGGACGATCTGCGGCTCATTGCGCCGCGCGACGGCTGGCCCAACGAAAAAGCGCGGATTGCGGCGTCGGGCGCGAACTACATTATCGACGATGCGGTCGCCTACGACACGCTGCCGGCGGCGGTGGCGGATCTCACTTGGATATGCGCGACGACAGCGCGGCAGCGGGACATGCGCAAGCCCGTGCTCACGCCGGAGCAGGCTATTGCCGAAATGCGCCAGCGGATCGCGGCAGGCGAGCGCTGCGGGATTTTATTCGGGCGCGAACGCAATGGGCTTGAGACGCATGAAATTGCGATGGCCGATGCGCTGGTGATGATTCCCGTAAACAGCCGCTTCGCGTCGCTCAATTTGGCGCAAGCGGTGCTGATTGCGGGGTATGAATGGATGAGGACAAGTCCAGCCGCGACACTTGGCCGTGTGACAACATTCGAGCGGCCCCTGCAGAGCGGATTGAACATGGGGCAGGATCGGCGCGCGACCAAGGAAGAGGTAGCGGGCCTCACCACGCACATGGCGCAAGAGCTTGAGAAGCTTGGATTCTTCAATCCCGACGAGAAGGTGCCGAAAGTGATGGCAACCGTCGAGACAATGATCGCGCGGGCCGAACCGACCGAGCAGGAGGTGCGCACTTTCCGTGGTATTGTTGCCACGCTTGCGAAGGGCAAGGGGGCTGCCCGAAAATCGTCCACATGAGACGCCATGATCTGGACATGTTTTAATCAGAGCCAGTCGCTGCCGATGAGCGCGGGTGAGAAATTCGCCAAGCGACGCTCAGGACCAAGCGACGCTCGGGACCGGGGATGATCATGATGAAGGCCAAGACCGGTTTCAATCACGGAATACGAGACGTCACTCGGGCCGTTCAGCTCGTAACGAGACCAACGTGCTGGACACCGTGAAGGCAACAGAATTCCAATACACAAGGGGCTTTTGGGAGATGCGAATGACTTGGGTTTTCCGCCAGACTGCGACAGCACGAGCGAGCTTGATCGCAGCACTGACGCTGGGGCTGGCAGTCGGCTCGGCCAATGTGGCGAGCGCGGCTGAAGAACTGAGCGAAAAGTCGATCCAGTCATTTATGGATTACGCCTGGTCGCTGGTGCCGCAGCAGTTCACCAAGCCCGACGGCAAAACGATCACCGTCGACAAGAAGAAAAAAGAAGAGGTGATGGTGCCGCTCGACGTGGCGCGCGAAGTCGTGCGCGTCGGACGTCTGTCGGCTCATGCGCAGATCTGCGAGCTGCTCGACGATCAGGTCCAGAACTACAATTCGTTGATGCGCCGCGAGATCGAAAAGAAGAAGTGGACCGATCAGCAGTTGCTTTACATCAGCCAGTTGCACCTCACGACTGTGATGCTGCTGACCGGCAAGATCAAGCTCGTCGAAAACCAGGGCGATAAGCAGGTCGTTGTGGAAGAAGGCAAGGACGTTTACCAAACCTGCACGCCCGAGCAAAAGGCGAAAGTTAAGGAAGTCATCACGACCTACGTGAAGGCTGGTCCGGTTCTGGCGACGGCACCCGCGCCGGCGGCTCCTGCGACGGCACCGGCTGCGGCACCGGCTCCGGCGGCACCCGTAAAGCCAGCAGCTGAAAAGAAATAATTGACATTTTGTTGGCGCGTGGCCGACCAACTGAATTGGTCGCCTGCGGCCAACAACCCCGCGCGCTGAAACCTCGCCCACGCACTCAGAAATGGGCGAGTAAGGTAATAGTCGTTGACTTGGCCCGGCTGTTTGCGTAGTGAACTCATCTGGAGGCGGGTCGCACAGCGGCCCGCTTTCGCTTTTTGCGCACCTGTGAACCCTCGGTGATCTACCTGCGGTTCTGTCAGCCCCTAGCGGGGGCAGAGGAGGGGGCGCTCCACGTACCGTACCAATCGGGGTGCGGGCGTTTTTATTGGAGTGCTGTTGACAATGACAAAACGAATTCAAGCCAAGCACAAGATTGATCGCCGCCTCGGCGAGAACATCTGGGGCCGTCCCAAGAGCCCGCTCAACAACCGCGAATCGCGCCCCGGCCAGCACGGCGAACGCCGCGTGTCCAAGCAGTCGGACTTCGGCCAGCAGCTCAAGGCTAAGCAGAAGCTCAAAGGCTATTACGGCTCGATCACCGAGCGGCAGTTCCTCAAGGCTTACAAAGAAGCCTCGCGCATGAAGGGCTCGACGTCCGAGCACCTGATCGGCCTGCTGGAGCGCCGCCTGTCGGCGGTGATCTATCGCGCCAAGTTCGTGCCAACGGTGTTTGCCGCTCGCCAGTTCGTCAGCCATGGCCACATCACAGTCAACGGCCGCCGCGTGACCATTCCAAGCTATCGCGTGCGCGTCGGCGACGTGATTGAAATGCGCGAAGCCGCGCGTGGCAACGTAATGGTGATGGAAGCCGTCAAGAGCAGCGAACGCGACGTGCCCGACTACGTTGAAGTCGATCACGGCAAGATGACCGCGAAGATGATCCGCATTCCAGCCCTCGCCGATGTGCCGTATCCGGTCACGATGGAACCAAACCTGGTGGTCGAGTTCTACTCGCGCTAATCTGGTTTCACCGCTGGATGATTTCGAAGGGCTGCCGAGAGGCGGCCCTTTTTTGTTGGATGGCTTGTGAATGCGGCACGAAGTCGAGCGGCTACTCGCCCCTCGAACTCCCTCGCCAGGGGCTAGAGCACGTTTGCTCTTGATTAAATCAGATCCAAGGTGCGAACGTGCTCTAGTTCTTTGTTTTAGAGACTGATTCACGCTTTCGATGAGCGCGAAGTGCTTCCATCTCAAACGATCAGGCTCTAGCCCCTGGACCCATGACATAAGAAAGACCCTAACTGTTGCGCCGCTGGCTTCTCTACCGTCCGCGCCGCTTGGCGTCGGGTTTGGGGAGGACGAGGGGGCCGGTGGCGATACTGGCGCTGGTGGGGGCGGCGGGCTTAGCAGGGCTGGGGGCCAGCGCGGCGGTGGAGAGTGAGACAGGTGCGGGGGTGAGGCTCACCGGGGCAGCAGGGGTGCCACCCGTAGTCACAAGGCGCACGGTGCGCCGCGCAGGCACTGTGTTGGCCCAGCCG
Organism: Hyphomicrobiaceae bacterium; assembly: GCA_031417455.1. Taxonomy (GTDB): domain Bacteria; phylum Pseudomonadota; class Alphaproteobacteria; order Rhizobiales; family Hyphomicrobiaceae; genus JANXVY01. Next base: position 6,788 of record JANOVN010000116.1, read on the forward strand.
TAGGCAAGCATGGTGATGAGGGCGGAGGCTGCGAAGAAGTAGACGCCGGGGAGAACCGAGGCGGTCGTGTAGCCGGAGGAATTTACGTAGAAAATCATGAGCGCCAGCACCATCACGTCGGTCATGGAGTAGCGGCCGAGCCATTCCATGGTGGCGATCGATTTGGCGCGGAATTCGCTCGACAGGTCGGGCGAGGTGACGAGCGTCAGGAGATAGAACAACTTCAGGAACGGGAAGAAGATCGAAACGGCGAACACCACCGTGCACAGGAAAAATTCCTGGTTCTGGTAGAGCGCGTAGATGATGGTCGCTATGGAATGCTTGTCGGTCCAGACGTAGATGGTCGTGAACTGGATGACCGGCAAGATGATGCCGAGCGCGAAGAAGACCGTCGCAATGATGATCAGGAAGCTCAGGATGAAATTGCGGAACGCCGAGATGGGCTTGGCTTCGGCGGGGTCGGGTTCGTGCCGCAACGCCTGTTCGTTCGCGCCATCCTGACGGAGCCAGGCGTACGACAGGATCATCAGGACGACAGCCGCAGTGAAGAAGTAGACGCCTGACAAGCTTGCAGCATCATAGACGCCCTGGCTCTTGATAAAGAAAATCGTGAGAGCCAACACCAACACATCGTGCATCGACCATTTGCCGAGCCATTCCAGGGCGCGCAATTGCCGCCGCTGGCGCATGACTTCGACGGCGGGGAGGGTCGAGACAAGCAGCAGGTAGAGGAGCTTCAGTACCGGCAAGATTATGGAAAAGACCAGGATCGTGGTACCGAGGAACGTCTGGCCGTCATTCAGCAGAACAGCGACAGTCGACAGCAGGGAATGATCGGTTGCCCAGAAGACGTATTTGGTCAGGCGAATGATCGGTAGCGAAATGCCCAACGCCAAGCATACGCTGGCCGACAGGATCGCAAGGCTCAATAGAAACCGACGCCCGCCTAGCCGCATGACAGTCCCGTTCAAAATGCGCTTCGCGTTGGACTGCCGCCCAAACCCGCTTGGGGGAACGTGCTCCCCCAAGCCCCCTTCTCTTTTTGGACTTTAGAGTCCGAGATCAAGCGTGAGCGGTGTGGGCGATGCCTTTGTCGTGGATCATGGCGTGGAGTTCACCGGCCTGGAACATTTCCTTGACGATGTCGCAGCCGCCGACGAATTCGCCCTTGATGTAGAGCTGCGGTATCGTCGGCCAATTGGTGAAGGACTTGATGCCGTCGCGGATGCCTGCGTCATCGAGTACGTTGATTTCCTGATAGGGGACACCGAGGTGAGCCAGTATCTGGGCGACCTGGGCGGAAAATCCGCACTGCGGCTGGGACTTTGTGCCCTTCATGAACAGCACGACGTCATTGGTCGCTATCGTCTTGCGTATCCAGTCTTGTACCTTCTGCTGGTCCGTCATGGTGCTGTCCTTTTCATCGGCGGCGGGTGGTCGCTTCGCGTTGCATGCTAGATGTGGCGGCGTTACGGCGTGTGTCAAGCTTTGGGGATAGAAGTCGTCAGCTTGAGGGCGTGAAGTACGCCTCCCATTCGGCCACCGAGGGCCTCGTACACCATCTGATGCTGCTGGACACGGGATTTGCCGGCAAATGCTGCTGTGGCGACGCTGGCCGCGTAATGATCGCCATCACCGGCTAGATCGGTGATCTCGATGACGGCATCGGGGAATTTCGCTTTGATGAGCTGTTCGATTTCAGTCGCGGCCATTGGCATGGCGGATCCTTCCGGTTCAAGCTTCCCCCATCGCTAGAATGGACAAAGCAACGGGTCAAGGCCGGGCGCGGCCTTTGAGCGTGCGCACGGCCTTTGGAAGATCGATTGTGTGATCGACTTTGTTCAGTGGCCTGAGGGGCGGTTCAGGGCTACGAAATGGCGGCCGACGTCAACATGGATGTGGTCCATGTCGGAATACGTCATCGTGCCCCCGCTGCCGTGGTTGTCGCGAAGCCATTGAACAATTTTGCCTTTTTTTCCAGACACGCGAAAATCGATCGCTTGACCAGAAGCGTGCTTTGAGGGGTTGCCCGACGTTGCGATGCGGGCCCCTGGACGGCAGGTGGAAACGATTTCGACGCTGCCAAACTGGGCTTCGATGCGGCTTAAGAGCCGACGCGCTTCGCTAGTGAGGCAGGAGCGGGACGATTCACCGCCTCCGGAAGAACGGGCGTGCTTGGTTACGGCCCGGCTATTGAGGTTGGTGTCGCCATGGTAGCGCTTGGCTTGCGCCGAGAGTGGGGCGAGGACGGCACAGACTGCGACAAGGGTCGCCAGTAGGAACTTACGCATAAGGTCTCCGTTTGATTCACAAGATCGATGAGCCGAGCGCCATGGCTCAGACCCAATCGCGAATTGTCATTGGAAAGCGCGTGTCAAACACGCAAACACCAAGCCGTCGGTGAAGGGCCGCAATCGCCAGCCGATCCCGAGCTTGGGAAGTGTCCGGGCCGAGCCGATGGCTCAGCGGTGGGACAAGGACGTGTTGGAACGAGGCTAACCCCGAACCTGCAACAGGTTTGATTAAAGACGTTCGGCGGAAGTAAGGCAATCCATTCGGGCCGGGGTGAGGTGTTGCGCCGCAGACTGAGGAGTCGGAGTGGGTCGGGCGCCCCACCCCCTACGCACGCCTACTTGTTGCACTGTGGGCAAGGCTGTAGGTTCGCCGCGAATTTAATCGTGACCAGGACACAATAGCTTATGCAAAAAATCAAAGTGACCGGAACCGTCGTCGAGATGGACGGCGACGAGATGACCCGCATCATCTGGCAGTACATCAAAGACAAGCTGATCCACCCTTACCTGGATGTGAACCTGGAATATTACGATCTCGGCGTCGAGCATCGCGATGCGACGAACGACCAAGTGACCATCGACTCGGCCCATGCCACCAAGAAGCATGGCGTTGCCGTCAAGTGCGCGACCATTACGCCAGACGAAGACCGCGTTAAGGAATTCAATCTCAAGCAGATGTGGAAGTCGCCGAACGGCACGATCCGCAATATTCTGGGCGGCGTGATTTTCCGCGAACCCATCATCTGCAAGAACGTGCCGCGCCTTGTGCCCGGCTGGACGCAGCCCATCGTCATCGGCCGTCACGCATTCGGCGACCAATACCGCGCAACCGACTTTAAGTTCCCAGGCAAGGGTAAGCTGACCATCAAGTTTGTCGGTGAAGACGGCGCGGTGATCGAGCGCGAAGTTTATGATGCGCCCGGTGCCGGCGTCGCCATGGCAATGTACAACCTCGACGAGTCGATCCGCGAATTTGCGCATGCCTCGATGAACTATGCCCTGTTGCGCGGCTGGCCGCTTTACCTGTCGACCAAGAACACCATTCTCAAAGCTTACGACGGGCGCTTCAAGGACATCTTCGAAGAAGTCTACCAGAAGGATTTCAAGGCAGCATTCGATGCCAAGAAGATCGTTTATGAGCATCGCTTGATCGACGACATGGTGGCATCTGCCATGAAATGGTCGGGCGGCTACGTGTGGGCGTGCAAGAACTACGACGGCGACGTGCAGTCAGATACGGTTGCGCAGGGCTTTGGTTCGCTCGGCCTCATGACCAGCGTGCTGATGTCGCCCGACGGCAAGACGGTGGAAGCGGAAGCGGCCCACGGCACGGTGACACGCCACTATCGCGAGCACCAGAAGGGCAAGGAAACCTCGACCAACTCGATCGCATCGATCTTTGCCTGGACGCGCGGTCTCGCTCATCGCGCCAAGCTAGACAACAACCCGGCCCTCGCCAAGTTCGCCGACACGCTGGAAAAAGTGTGCGTCGACACGGTTGAAGCCGGCTTCATGACGAAGGATCTCGCGCTGCTCGTCGGCCCCGATCAAAAGTGGCTGTCGACCACCGGATTCCTCGACAAAGTCGATGCCAACCTGAAGAAGGCGATGGGAGCGGTTTAAGCTCTCTTGCTGCAACAGGTCTGACCTGAAGAAGGTGAGACCTGTTCAGTCCGGCGCTCAATCATTCAACGAAAAACAAAGCACCCTAATATCAAAAGATATTGGGGTGTTTTGCTATCTGGAATTGATCGCGACGAACACGCCCTAATCCTCGCGGTAGACCTTTTCGCGGCGCTCGTGGCGCTCTTGGGCTTCGAGTGACAGGGTTGCGATAGGACGGGCATCGAGGCGCTTTAGGCCGATGGGTTCGCCGGTTTCTTCGCAGTAGCCGTAGCTGCCGTTGTCGATGCGTTCGATTGCAGCTTCGATCTTGGCCACGAGCTTACGTTGACGATCACGTGCACGGAGTTCCAGCGCGCGGTCGGTCTCGGAAGTTGCGCGGTCGGTGATGTCGGCGTGCTGGGAGGTATCATCGTGCAAGCCGACGAGGGTCTCGCGGGTCTGCTGGATGATGTCATCGCGCCACATCGATAGCTTCTTGCGGAAATAGGCGCGCTGACGGTCGTTCATGAACGGTTCGTCGTCGGTTGGCACATAGTTGGCTGGAAGCCCTGCACTTGCGGGCTTTGCCGACGTTGCAACGGGTTGGGCTCGCTTTTTTTCAGAGCCGCTCTTCGAATTCGTTTCTCGTTTGCTCATCGATCCGCCTCTATGAGGCCCTCCCTGTGCGTCGAGCCACTCAAAAGGCTGCACCGCTTGGGCGAGCAAAAATCGTGCCCCGTCTTGCTGTGCGATTGCGAAACTGTCAAGAAAATCTGACGGTTTTCCAAAGCGTTGTGAAAAATCCTGAGACAGGTGCGTCGGCCTGGCGTGCTCTACCTCTGGTTATTTTTTGCAATCCTTGATTGTTCATAACGAATAATTAACCATTTTAATGCAATTTAAGCGTGTCCAGACAGAAGCCTGGCACCTGCAAATGGAAACTCCTCGCCTAGCCAAGTCCACCATCCCTATTTCACCATCCACCCTTCAAACATACGAGGTTAGCGCGGACTGCACCCCGCGAT
>JANOVN010000117.1:0-2862 GCA_031417455.1 Hyphomicrobiaceae bacterium
AGTCGATTGCGCAATTGGTCCTCGTTCATGGTGACTTCGAGAACCCAGTGCAAGCTATTTTCGATAGCCCAATGGCTGCGGACGATGGCGTTGAACCGGGCTGCCGGGAATGCGGCGCTGAGAAGATAGTAGCGCGTTTCTGTGCTGGTCTTGCCGCCTGTCTCTCGTGTCGAGACGATTTTGCCGACGGCTTCCAATCCGGGCCATTTGTGGGTGTCCTGGAGCCAGTCGATATCGGCGCTGACGGATGCGGTGCGAACTTCGATGCGGCCATGGTCGCCGTCTGTCGTCTCGATTGTATCGAGCAGCGTGTCGCGATCATCGAGAAACGCCTGCACATCAGCGTAAAGAGTGCTCTGGTTGCCTTTCAGCGCGAGCGCGTAGTCGGCTTCTTTTTCGCAGATTTTCGCCGCTATTTCGCGCTGACAGTTCAGAGCGTCGGCGGTGACGACGCAGCCTTTCAGCATCAACATGTCGAGGAGCTTCGGCATGGCCGTGATTTCATTCGATTTGTCGTCGACGGCGATCTGGCCGAGCACCAGCCGCGCGTCGGCGGCAAATGCCGAGACCATATGCAACGGCGACGACGACGAGGCTTTGTCGAACGAACGTCGCAGCGTCTTGCCGTCGAACGCAACGACACCTTCGCAGGTGCGCGCGAAGCGTTGCATGAACGCGATGAAGCACGTGCGGAATTGCGACGGGTCCAGCAACCGGAACAGGCGCGAAAAAGTATCGTGCGACGGCGCCCCGTTCTCCAGCGTCATGAATGTTCGCAGGAACGGCAGTTTAGTCTCGGCGAACACCTCCATGTCGGCACACGTCTCGCCACCGCTCAGCGTCGTCAACAACGCGATCAACAGCACCTCGTGCAGGTCATGGCGCTTCGCATTGCCTGTGCGCGGGTCATCAAGGCCTTCAAATGTTTCAATGAAATCGCGCATGGCACCGGCTCCACCAGGATCGAGGGTGCCAGTCCGTAGAATCGATTTGCCGCCCTACCGGCAAGCAGAATTTTCAAATGCGATTCCCCTGCACAGCGACCACATGGACGTTGTTGCTGATCGCGGCTACTTCAAGGGCGAGGAAATTCTGGCCTGTGAGGCGGCGGGAATTACCGTGACGCTGCCCAAGCCGCAGACCTCGGGCGGGAAGTCGGCAGGCCGCTTCGGCAAACAGGATTTTGTGTATCTGTCGACGGAAGATGTCTATCGCTGCCCGGCTGGTGAGATCCTGAAACATCACTTCACCGCCGACGAAGATGGCCAGAAAATGATGATCTATTTAACCAAGGCGTGCCCCACGTGCCCGCTCAAGTCGCAGTGCACGACTGGCAATGAACGCCGCATCCGGCGGTGGGAGCATGAGCACGTCGTCGAGGCCGTACAGACGCGCCTGGACAAAAACCCACAAGCCATGCGCGTGCGCCGCGAAACCGTCGAGCATCCGTTCGCGACGCTGAAAATGCGCATGGGTGCCACGCACTTTCTCTGCAAAACCCTGCCGAAGGTTGCCACCGAAATGGCACTCAACGTGCTCGGCTATAACCTGACGCGTGTGATGAACATTGTCGGCGTCAGCAAACTCATGGAAGCAATCAAGGCGTAAGGTGCGGGGGCGTGCGTGCCAGGCCACCCAGCACCAGATGGCCCAGGATGCTCAGGGATCAGCGAGAATTGACAGCGGATCGGAAACTGCGAAAACTACGTCTTGCGGGCGGTCATTTGGCCCGATCAACACGGCTGATGGCCGGTTTCGGATGACGGACGGCGTTTTTACACAGCCTGGGTCATAAGCGTCACGCGCTAGGCATCTGACGGTCGAAATGGTCGGTTAGCCGACGTGAGGTGGAGCGCTAGACGCAGGCACGATCGCGGTCGATCCGCGATAGCAGGGTCCCTGAATTTCATCAGGAGCCCTGATTTGCTGGACCAGGATGATCGCCGCCTTAAATCGACCTGCCCTGAGACTGGCTCTCCATGGCGAGGCGCTGGACTTCTTGCTGGGCGGGGATGCCTTTGGCTTGGATGTCGGTGGCGGCGTTGATGGTGTGGATGACGCTGACGGCTTGGACCGGGTCGATTCCAACCGCTTTGGCGAAGGGCTCGGCATGAGTGATCGTGAGCGCCGATCTGGCTTCACTGCGGGCAACGTTGGCTTGAGCGAGTGCGGCCTTGGCAGCTTCGGGGAGTGCGTCGGCACCGGCGACGATGGCGTCGATCGCGGTTCGGACGCGGCGGTCAGTGGCGTATTGGGTCACGGATTTATCGCGACCTCCGGCCAAGATGCTTGAATAATACTCGTTCATGTGCGGCACGCCGGGCCGATCCGGTGTGTGAGGGATCATCGCCTTGTCGAGTTCATTGCCTGCCCGACTGATCGAGGTGTTAATCGCCGCCAGATGCGCGTCGTCCTTGGGCTGGACGGTCCACGATTTGATCGCGGCATTCCATTCGAAACCTGACTTTTTGAGTGCGGCGTTGGCGTTGAGATCGCGCGGTAGCGTGACGGCGATTTCAGACCCGCGCCGGGTTGCAGAGATTAGCGGGTGGTCGTTTTCGACGTTGCGGGCGGCATCTGCCGACACAACCAACGCGCTGAGACGATGGCGCGCCGCTTCGAACTGCGGGGAGGCCGCGAGATTGGCAACTTCATTCGGATTAATCGGCAGCGCCCATGTCTTCTGGCCAGCGTCCCACTTCGCGCCGATCCCGTCTTTCAACGCGGTGATGAGTTCGCGATCGTACTGTGGGCGTGCCGTGACTTCGACAACGCCCCTCTCGCTGATGGTGATTTCGGCATTGAGGCCGGGGACCGCGTCGTTGAGCGCGGCCAAGCCCGCCGCGTAGCTCTTGGTCTCGG
>JANOVN010000118.1:0-20796 GCA_031417455.1 Hyphomicrobiaceae bacterium
GCGCCAGCCAGGACGGCGCCTGAGGCGGCGTCATCTGCTGAGATGCCTAAGGTTGCGTTCGAGCCGAAGGAACGCGTGTTGTGGGGCAATCGTGAGGGATGGCCGGAAACATGGACCGCGCCGGCCGGGAACGACAAGCCAGCTGCCTCCAAGCCACCGCCGAGCGCTGTGTGGGACAAGTCGTTTCCAGGCAAAGACGGGAAATAGGCGTCAATTAAAAATTAAGTCAGCAAATTCCGTCGATTAGCGGGATCTGCCACAATTTTTTAATGCCGCCGGTGCATTGTCCATCGAAGCAATGTTCAAGATGGTGGATTGTCCATGACGACGGCGTTTGGCTGCTTGATTGGTTTTGTTGTCTGGTTCTTGGCCAAGTATCTGGTGGGTGGTCTTTATACGGTCAACCAGAACGAACGGGCGGTGAAGACCCGTTTCGGGCGCGCCCAGCGGGTCGGGACGGCGACGACGCTCGACGATCCGATCTGCGAGCATCTTACCGCCGATCAGAAGGAGCGGTACGCCTATCCGCAGGTGCGGGTGATTCCGCCCGGCGGGCCGTATTTCAAATGGCCGTGGGAGCGGGTTTACAAGGTTTCGATTGCGACCGAGACAGTCAATATCGGCTGGGATCCCGAAGATCCAACGGCCAACAGCAACGGTACGCTGCTTGAAGCGGTGACCAAGGATCAGCTCAACACGGGGCTGACCGGGCAGCTCAGGTTCAGGGTCGCCGAGCGCAATTTGTATGCATATCTGTTCGGGATCAAGAAGCCGTATGCTCATACGATGGGGTACTTCGTATCGGTGTTGCGCGAGCGGATTGCCAATTTCGAAGCGCCGACACGTAAGCCCGCGGTGGATGCCGCCGGTCCCGGCGAGGCTGTGCCGCTGGCGCTGGAAGGCGCGAACGTGATTGGGATTTCGATCAACGACTTGCGGAAGAACCTGCGGGATTTGAACGAGCATATGGGGGCCGAGTGCCGGTCGGCGGCGGCGCGGTATGGTGTCGTTTTAGAAGATACGCTGATCACCGGGATCGATCCGCCGCGTGAGGTCGAGAGTGCGCTGGCGGCGATCAATACGGCCTACAATCATGTGTCGTCGGACATTTCGCTGGCTCAAGCCGCGGCGGATCAAAAGATCGTGCAGAGCCGTCGCGCGGTCGAGATCGAGACTTTGAAGGCGCAGGCGGAAGCTGAACCGTTGAAGAAACTTGCCGCGCAGCTGGGCGACTTGGACACGCGCGGGGCCGGGGCGCTGGCGGCGTACGTCCGCAACGTGCGGCTTTCGATGCTTGATAAGGCGCAACGCATTCTCGTCGAGGTGAAGTGACATGGCGTATGCTTTGAACGATTTGTTGCGGCAGATGAGCGGTGGCGGTTTCTTCGTCGGGATGTTTGGAACGATCCTGGCTTTGACGATTGCGTTGCCGCTGGTGCTCGGGATCGCGCGGCTGTTTGGGCTGTACGTGATTGTCCAGGAGCGGCAGTCGAATGTGTACGTGCTGTTTGGGTCGGTCGTCGGGACGATCAGCGAGCCGGGTTTGCATTTTCTGCCAGCCAAACTTGGAATCGCGGCGTTCGTCGTCAACTGGCTCGGCACCTGCCATGTGCTCGATATGCGGCTCGATCAGGAATATCTGCGCAGCCAGCCGGTGAACTCGGAAGAGGGCGCGCCGATGGGGATCGGTATCTGGCACGAGATGTTTATTTCGGACCCGATTGCGTATTTGTTCCGCAACGCCGATCCGCGCGGGTCACTGGCGGCGAACGTGTCAAACAGCGCGGTGCGGTGTTTGAGCAATCTGCCGCTGTCGGAGATGATGACGGACCGGCATGCGATGAGCGATACCGTTCGCCGCGAAGTGTCGCCGCGCTCGCACGAATGGGGCTACCGGCTCGGGTCGGTTTATATCCGCAAGGTGCATTTCCGCGATAGCGCGATGATCCAGCAGATCGAAAGCAAGGTCGTGAATCGGTTGCGGCAGGTGACGTCGGCAATCCGTCAGGATGGCGCGAACCAGGTGAACATCATCACGAGCACGGCGGAGCGTCAGGCGGCGGTCGAGTTTGCCAAGGCTGCTGCTGTGCGTCCGCAGATCGTGGGCGAGACGTTGCACGAGATATCGCTGCGGCCAGCGGTTGCGGCGGCACTATTTGATGTGCTGGAGACGCAGCGGATCATGGCGAGCCCGGCGACGTTGACGCTGCTGCCGCAGAAGAACGAGCTGATCGGGCAGCTGCTGGCGGCGGACGGAGCAGTCAAGGACGAGGCGCGGGCGACAGTGGTGCAGGCAGTGGGGAAGGGCGTGGGGAAGATAAACTAGCGCATGACACTTAAACGGCACCATAGCCCTAGGAGAAGGGGTGTCAGCCTATAGGTGAAGTGGTGACAGCGAAGTCTTGCTCAAACTAAACCTTCGATGACGGCTGGCCAGCAAGGGAAGAATGATCTTTCTTGAGAGAGTATGCCTCAAGGTCAATGCTTTGAGGGGATTTCCAAAGACGCTTCGACGCGACAACTAAGGCGCGCATCCTGGTCGCGAATACATCCTGCAATTTGTAGGTTGCCAGGAGACCAAGGGCCAACGCAAGCTGTGAGATGGAAATCGGAGAACGCACTACTGCCTCCTGAGATGATCTATTCAGGGATGCGACGCCCAGACTAATTTGATTGCCGCGCCCTGATTCGTCAAAAATGTCAACTGCTGGATGGTTCATAGCTTGTAGGGCCTGTGCATTGCAATGGCAATCTGCGCACGGTTCGGTTTGGAAATTATGAACAGATGTCGCGAAAGGATCCTGCCGACGATCTGTTGTGCCAGTAAACTATTTAAAAAAGCCCTTCGAGCTGGGGTGAATGGCGTCGGCGCTCAGTATCTCGGCGGCCGTAAAGAAGGCCCATCGTTCATGCTGGTCGAGTGGGAGGTTTGCAAATGTTGCTTCCGGCATCACGAATTCGTAGGCCAGGACCACGTAGTGGGTGCCAAAATCAGAACGATCAAAGAAGTTGTCATCGTAGAAATGCTCGTAGACGCCGCGCAGCCGGGCTGAACTGAATGTTCCTTGGAACCCTAACTCGCGCACGGTTACGGCTTCAAACGCCTGCTGTAGCGTTTGATTTTTGAGGATGCGTCCGCCGGGGACGAACCAGAGCCCCTGGGCTGGTTTGTTGATGCGTTTGCCGAGGAGGTAGCGTGAGTTACCATCGGTGATAATCAGGTCGATCGAGACCAGCGGCGTATTTTTGGTCACTTCGGCAAACGTCTTTTGGTCGAGCCACATCGTGTGTTTTTTCTCACGTTCTGTCGTGAATGGATGTTTCAGGGGAGGGGTTAAAAGTTAGAGCACGTTCGCTCTTGATTGAATCAAATTCAGCGTGCGAACGCGCTCTAGGTCTTTGCTTTTAGAGACTGATTCACGTTCTCGATGTCCGCAAATGCTTCCATCTCAAACGATCAGGCTCTAGCCCTTCCCTTCGGCGACGTTTTGGAACCATTGGTCGATGGTGATGGTGCCGCCGGCGCGTTCGGCAAGGCCTACGTCTTTGGCGGGGAGGTCGGCTTGGAGCAGGTCGACGCGTTTCCATTCGGCCATCGGGGAATCGCTACCAGCCGTTGGGGCGTAGCGGGATTGGGCGACCTTCTTGTAGGTGTGGACGTAGCGCGGGCAGTTGATCCAGGTTTGCGTGACATTCACGCGGACGAGGAGTTCGGCGTCTTTATAGGACTTGAGCAGCGGGTCGGTCGCCGAGACGGTGGCGCTGCCTTGGACGCGCATGCGCAATGGGGTTTCGAAATCGATGAAGAGCAGGCCGACGAGGCTCGTCAGTGCGATGTTGCCCATGGAGAGGAACATGCCGTTGCCGTCGTAGCTTGGAAACACGATGGTATGGGGATCGAGCACGCGGACGAAGCCTGGTTCGCCGCCTTTGTAGCTGACGGTCGGCTGGCCGACCGCGTTGATCGACGACAGGAAGAACATATCGCGGCTGCCGATGAAGCCCATGGCCTGTTCGTCGAGCTCCGTTTTCATCGCCAGTTGTTCGACCTTGTCGGCGATGCGGCGGGTGTCGAACTGGTCCTGCAAGGCGCGGTGGTTGTCGGCGTACAGTTTGCTCATTGGTGATCCTCTTCGGCGTTTTCTACGTGAGTGTAAGCACACGCTGGCGGCATGTGGCCAGCCTGGCCTAGGAGATTTTTGCGATGTCGAGGTGGATTGCTGGATTGTGTTTGGTCGCGATGACCGCCGGAGCTGGAGCCGCTGCGGCGGCGACGTGTGAGCAGTTGCGGTCGCTGTGCGATACGATGCGGGATGATAAGTCGGACTGCACGAAACCGTATCAGCGCTGCCTGAAGACGGGGGTGTTTGTGACACCGCTGGGGCGGGTGTTCAGGGCGACGCGGTAAAGTTGGTAAGGTAAGTTGCGGATTTGCACGTGCCGAGGGATCCATAAAGCGGGTATGGTTGCGCGGATTTATCCGTTTGACCGGGTTTTCGATTAACTCATGAAGCCAATTTCCGTTACGCCCGTTATCTCGCCGGCAGTGTTTGCCTACGCCTTCGTGGCGGCGGCGCTGTTTGCGTTGACCTCGCGTTATCCGGGCTACGTTCATCACGATACCGCCGAGATTGCGATGTGGAGCGAGCTGGGCTGGCCGTTGGGCTTGCCGAAGCATCCGCCGTTGCTGCCGTGGTTGTTTCGGATCGTTGCCACCGTGGTGCCGCTGAATTGGGTGACGTTGTCGCTGTTGACGGCGGCCAACATCGTGCTTGGAGCTTGGGCGGTATGGCGGATCGCGCTCATGTACCTCAGCGAGGAGCGGGCGGCGGTTGCCTTGATGCTATACGGGCTTTCACCAGCGGGCACTTTTTTTGCGCTGAAGCTCAATCATAACGCGATCCTGGTGTCGCTGTGGCCGCTGACGATCCTGGCGTTTTTGCTTTGCTTGCGGGAAGACGATGCCAAGCGAAGTGCCGCGAAGGGAATTGCGTTCGGGGCGATGGCGGCGGCTTGCATGCTGGCCAAATATTATTCCGGGGTGCTGCTAGCGTGCTGTTTTGCGGCCTCGCTGGGGAGCGTGCACCGCAACCGGTTTTACCGGCTGCCGGGCGGGTATGTGGCGGTCGGTGTATTTCTCGTTTTGATGGCTCCGCATGCTTGGTGGATGTTGACGCAGCAGGGCGACACGCTGGCGTACGGGCTCAACGAAAGCGCGCGCGAGGCTAATCCGATGCTGCATTTTCTGTTGCTGGCACCGCTGTATCTGGTGCCGCCGATGGCGGGGCAGGGGGCGATCGAGTGGTGGTTGACGGGACCGGTCCCGCGCGAGGAGGCGGATGCGCGGACGAAAAAGTGGACGGAGTTGTGGACGTTTGCCAGTGCGCCGTTTTTACTGACGGCGGTGTTGATTTCCGCGTTTCATCTGCGCGGGGCGACGAGCTGGGCGCTGCCGGATTTTTGTGTCGCAACGGTGCTGCTGGCGGGGATGCTGCCGCCGCTGAGCATGCAGGAGACAGCGCGGATCAAGGCGGTGGCGCGGGCGGGACTTTGGCTGGTGGCGCTGGCGGGGCCGGTCGTGCTGGTGGTGACGTTTTGGGTGGGGGAGATGAATACGGTCGAGCCGCGGGCGGAAGTGGCGCGGGCGGCGGGGCGGATTTTCGCGATGGCGGCTGGGCGTCAGCCGGGGATCGTTGCCGGTGATCCGCAGAGCGCCAATGCGGCGGCGCTTGCACTTGCGTCCAAGCCGACGGCGCTGACGAACTTCAATGCGGCTTTGGCACCGTGGGTGACGGCGGATCGGATTGCACGTGAGGGTGTGTTGGCGATTTGCAGGCCGAATTACAGCGGATGCAGTCAGAAGGCAGAGGCGTTTTCGGCGGGGCGGCGCGGGTTTGTTTGTTTCGTGCCGCTGCAACGCGGCCTGCTGTGGATGACGGGACGGGTCATGACTGCCGAGATTTTGGTGATCATGCCCGAGGGGACTGGGGCAGATGAGGCGGCGGCGCGGACGGCTTGTTCCGCCGGCGGGGCGGAGGCGCGGTTCGTTCGAATGATCACGCCGAAGGTTTGAAGGTCTAGTCTGTTGAAGTTTATATATTTTTCGGCTTTTTATGCTCGTTTGTCGCCGTTTGCCATAGTTTGCTGATGAGTGAGTGATAAGTGTTAGAGCAGGTATAGAAGGCCAAAACGCATTTGATAGCGCGTTGAGTTTGCAGCACGTTTCGGTTAGGTGATCCGATGAATTTTCTGATGGTTTCAGCAATCTGGGGTATTTCGGCCCTGGCGGGTGCTGCCATTGCCGGAATTCTCGCGCATATGAAAAACCGCGATTATTCGGTGTGGATGGGGTGGGGGTTCGTGTTCCCGCCAATTATTTTGTATTATTTCTTGTTGCCGACAAAGCAAGGCATGCGTCCACGGCAGCCCACGCTCGATGAGATCGACCGGCATCACCGGTAGGGGGAATCGGTGCTCGAATTCGGTTAAAGCCGTAGGTTCGCGGCGCAGGGACGCTGTACCCAAAGGAAGATCGAGATGTGCCGAACCCTACCTGCGGTCGCGTCTTCGATCACGATTTGGCTTTTGTGGCTGCATCTTTGATGGCTGCTTGGGCGGCGGCGAGGCGGGCGACTGGGATGCGGAAGGGCGAGCAGGATACGTAGTCGAGTGCTGCATTGTGGAAGAAGCTGATCGAGCTCGGGTCGCCGCCGTGTTCGCCGCAGATGCCGATTTTGATACCCGGTTTGACTTTGCGGGCGCGCTCGACGCCGATTTCGACGAGTTCGCCAGCGCCGCCTTCATCGATGGAGGTGAACGGGTCGGCGACGAGGATGTGGCGTTCTTGGTAGCTAGTCAGGATCGGTGAGGCGTCGTCGCGCGAGAGGCCGAGGGCGGTTTGGGTCAGGTCGTTGGTACCAAAGGAGATGAACGCAGCGCCTTCGTCGCCTTCGACGATTTCGGCGGCGCGCAAGCAGGCGCGCGGCAGTTCGATCATGGTGCCGATTTCGTAAGCAAGGTGGGCGCCGGTTTCTTTTTCGACGGCTGCGGCGGTTGCGACGATGACCTTGCGGAGGATGTCGAATTCGGCGCGGTAGGCAATCAGAGGGATCATGATTTCAGGGGTGATGGGTTGGCCGGTTTTCTTGGCGGCGACCACTGCTGCTTCAAGGATGGCGCGGACCTGCATTTCGGCGATTTCGGGATAGCGGATCGCCAAGCGGCAGCCGCGGAAACCGAGCATGGGATTGACTTCGTGCAGGTCGGCGATGCGGGCGCGCAGTTTGGTGGCGGTGATGCCGAGGGAGGCTGCGACCGCGCCGATTTCGGCTTCGCCTTCGGGCAGGAATTCATGCAGCGGGGGATCGAGCAGTCGGATGGTGACGGGGAGGCCGGCCATGATTTCGAACAGTTGCTCGAAGTCCTGGCGCTGGAGGACGAGAATTCTGGCAAGCGCTGCGCGGCGGCCCTTTTCCGTGTCGGCGCAGATCATTTCGCGCATGGCGAGGATTTTAGCTTGGTCGAAGAACATGTGCTCGGTGCGGCACAGACCGATGCCTTGTGCGCCGAAGTCGCGGGCGATCTTGGCGTCGCGGGGGGTATCGGCGTTGGCGCGGATTTCCAAGCGGCGGACCTTGTCGGCTAACGCCATCATCTGGCCGAAGGCGCCCGACATTTCGGGCTGGCGCATCTTGGCTTCGCCTTTGAGGACCTGACCGGTGCCGCCGTCGATGGTGATGATGTCGCCTGCGCGCAGGGATATGCCGCCGGCGGTCATGGTGCCAAGGGCTGCATCAATGCGCAGCGTACTTGCGCCGACGACGCAGGGCCGGCCCATGCCGCGGGCAACGACGGCGGCGTGGCTCGTCATGCCGCCGCGCGCGGTGAGGATGCCGGCGGCGGCGTGCATGCCGTGGATGTCTTCAGGGCTGGTTTCGGAGCGGACCAGGATAACCGTGCGGCCTTTGGCGGCGGCGGATTCGGCATCGTCGGGACTGAAGACGATTTCTCCGCAAGCGGCACCGGGGGAGGCTGGGAGGCCGGTTGCCAGAACGGTGCGCTGGGCTAGTGGATCGATTGTCGGGTGGAGGAGCTGGTTTAAGGCCGAAGGGTCGACGCGCATGACGGCTTCGTCGGGGGTGATCAGGCCATCGGCGGTCATGTCGACGGCAATGCGCAGAGCAGCTTCTGTGGTGCGTTTTCCCGTGCGCGTCTGTAAAATCCAGAGGCGGCCAGCCTGGATCGTGAACTCGATGTCCTGCATGTCGCGGTAATGGGCTTCGAGCTGTCTGAAGACCTTGGTCAGCTCGGCAAAGGATTGGGGCATCGCGGCTTCGAGCGAGGCGCGTTTGGCACCGAGTTCGCGTTTGCCGGCTTCGGTCAAGACTTGAGGCGTGCGGATGCCGGCGACGACGTCCTCGCCCTGAGCGTTGATGAGGAATTCGCCGTAGACTTCGGGTGCGCCAGTCGATGGGTTGCGGGTAAAGGCGACGCCGGTGGCCGAGGTGTTGCCCAGGTTGCCAAAGACCATCGCTTGGACGGTGACGGCGGTGCCCCAGTGTTCGGGAATGTCGTGGAGGCGGCGATAGGTCAGCGCGCGGGCGGATTTCCAAGATGAGAAGACTGCCGCGATGGCACCCCAGAGCTGGGCGTTGAGGTCGGTGGGGAAGGCATTGCCGGTCTCGGAGAGGATGGCTTTCTGGTACAACGCAATGATGTTTTGCCATGCGGGTGCGGCGACTTCATTGTCGCTCGCAAGGCCGTGCAGGTTCTTGTAGTTTTCCAAGATGTCTTCGAACACGCCATGGTCAACACCGAGAACGACGTTGGCGTACATCTGGATGAAGCGGCGGTAGCTGTCGTAGGCAAAGCGGGGGTCGCGGGAGCTCGCTGCCAGGCCGATGACGGTTTCGTCGTTGAGGCCTAAGTTGAGGATCGTGTCCATCATACCGGGCATGGAGGCGCGGGCGCCGGAGCGGACGGAAACGAGCAGCGGATTGTTTGGGTCGCCGAACGAAGCACCGACGGCATGGCCAACGTCGGCCAGAGCGGATTCGATTTCGGGCTGGATATGGCCGGGGAGTTTTTCGCCGTTTTCGTAATAGGCGGCGCAGACTTGCGTTGAGATGGTAAAGCCGGGCGGGACAGGCAGGCCAAGATTCGCCATTTCGGCAAGGTTTGCCCCCTTGCCGCCGAGCAGGCGGATCATCGAAGCATCGCCGTCGGCACGGCCATTGGCGAACACGTAGACGTGCTTGGCGGTGGTCGCGGTCGATAGGCTGGAGGTAGGCTTCGTCATCGCTTCGTCCTTGGATGCAGTGCGGCAGTCATGCTGCATAGCAAGATGCGGGCCGAAGGGACAGGGGAGCGGTCGATTGAGGCTGGATCAAACAAAAAGGCCTGCCCTGACGGACAGACCTTTCTCGACTCGATTGACGTTTTGCTTAATCGACTTGTCGCTTAATCGTCTTCGCGGCACTGGCGATAACGGACCCACCAGTAACGGCTGCCGGTTGCTTGAGCACGGCGGCGGAGCCAGCCGCAATCGCCGTGGTAGTAGCCATCATAGAAGTAGAACGGCAGGCCGCCCCAGAGATGGCGAACGCCGCGATGGCCACCGCGATTGCCGTGGTGTTCGCCGTGGCGATTGGCTGATCCAACATGGCGATTGGATGGGACGTACGCCCGGTCGCTCCCGCCGGTGCTGCGTTGACGAATAACGACGTTGGGTGATGACCGCTGAATGTTCGGCGTTACGCTGCGTGGTGCGCTGTTTCGGACTGCACCGCCACCACCATCGCCACCCGACTTCACGGCACCGCCAGCAGCGCGGGGTGCGTGCCCGTTACCGCGACCACCACCGCCATCGCCACCTTGGCCTTCTCTAGCCATGGCAGGGGCGGCAATCAAAACCGCCGCGAAGGCGGTTGCAATCATAGTGTTCGACAGGTTGTTCATGATGTAACTCTTGCCTCTCTATTCAGAGCGAGATGAATCTATTCAGAGCGAGATGAAGTCTCTGGTTTGCTGAACGCGCCGGGTCGTCTGAAGGTTCCCTTTCGAAACGCGCACCTCGCGACCCGCCTAGCGAACATTGGCCCTGTATTTGGGGCGTGATTGTGCCGGTTTTCGAGGGTTCTGCTCAGATTGTGCAAAAAGAATTTTGCTTGTGCGCGGGTGATCGGCCAGGGCCATGACAGGATCAAAATTGTGCTGGCCGAGCTTGTGCGAATTGGAGCAAGGTCGGAGTTTGCAATTCAGCGCGGGGATGATGATGTCGGCGGCGGGCGAGCAGGTTCCGAAGGTTCTGCGTGCGTTGGATGCCAGCGTTGATGCGGGGCTTGAGCGGCTGTTCGAATTGCTGCGGATCGAGAGTGTTTCGACCGATCCTGGGTATGCCAAACAGTGTCTGGCGGCGGCAAACTGGTGTGCGCAGACGCTGAAGGAGATTGGCTTTAGCGCGAGCGTGCGGCCGACCACGGGGCATCCGATGGTGGTGGCGCATGATCGAAAGACCGTGCCGCCCGGCATGCCGCATGTGCTGTTTTACGGTCATTACGACGTGCAGCCGGCCGATCCGCTTGTGTTGTGGACGTCGCCGCCGTTCGAGCCGCGATTTGCGACTGAGCGTGGAAACGGCCGGGTCATCGTCGCGCGCGGGGCGCA
Organism: Hyphomicrobiaceae bacterium; assembly: GCA_031417455.1. Taxonomy (GTDB): domain Bacteria; phylum Pseudomonadota; class Alphaproteobacteria; order Rhizobiales; family Hyphomicrobiaceae; genus JANXVY01. Next base: position 10,666 of record JANOVN010000118.1, read on the forward strand.
GGACAACAAGGGCCAGTTGATGACGTTCTTTGAGGCGGTGCGCGCTTGGAGGGCGGTGGCTGGCGAACTGCCAATTGCGGTTTCGGTCATGCTTGAGGGCGAAGAGGAATGCGGGTCGCCGTCGCTGCCGGGGTTTTTGGAAAAGTGCGGCGCGGAGTTGAAGGCTGATCTGGTGCTGGTGTGCGATACTGGGCAGTGGGACAAGGATACGCCGGCGATCACGACGATGCTGCGCGGGCTGGCCGGGACAGAAATTGTGGTGACGGGGCCGTCGCGCGATCTCCATTCGGGGATGTATGGCGGGCCGGTGATGAACCCAATCCGTGCGCTGGCCCGCGTGATGGCGGCGATGCACGACGACAAGGGTAAGGTTGCGGTTCCGGGATTTTATGACGGGCTTGAAAAGCCCAGCCACAAGCAGCTCAAGCAGTGGGAACGACTAGGGTTCGATGAAACGATGTTTTTAGGCTCGGTCGGGTTGGCGCATCCAGCGGGCGAGCGGAAGTATTCAGCACTCGAACAGATCTGGTCGCGGCCGACGATCGAGTTCAACGGCATTACGGGCGGGTATCAGGGCGTCGGGTCCAAAACGGTTATTCCATCGAAGGCGTCGGTCAAGGTGACGTGCCGCCTGGTGCCGGGGCAGGACCCCGATCACGTGCTTGCCGGGTTGCATGATTTTGTGCGGGCGAAATTGCCAAAGGACTGCAAGGTTGAGTTCATCGGCACGCGGGGGAGTGCGGCGACGGCGTTCGATCCACACACCGGGGCCGTGATGGCTGCCGCGCGGGCGCTCGAGGAGGAGTGGGGAAAGCCCGCCGTATTGATGGGCTGCGGAGGGTCGATCCCGATCGTGGGGTCGTTCCAGAATGCGCTCGGCATGGACAGCCTGTTGATCGGATTTGGTCTCGACGACGACCGGATTCATTCGCCGAATGAAAAGTACAACGTGAAGAGCTTTAAGAAAGGCGCGCGGAGCTGGGTGCGGATTCTGGCGGCGTTGGCGCAGACTTCGTAAGGCTCCTGGCCTCGTGCTTTGAGGCAGGAACGAACAAGCCTGTGGTGCGTTTATTGATCAGTCTGAGCAAAGACTTTGAAGGATCAATACCGCAATGAAGAAATTAGCAATTCTGTCTGCACTGGCCGCACTGCCGTTGCTTGCATTGGCATCTGGCTCGGCGTCTGCGTTGACTGTTGGCTCGCCCGGCAGCGCTGCAGAATCACTCGTGATCAAAGCACGGCACGACTGCAGGTGGGTCGACAATAAGTGGACCTATCAGCGTGGCGACAAGCGTCTCGTTTGCCGTCCGGACCGGCCGCGCGGTGGCGGGTGGAGCTGGCACACTGAAGGCAATCGTTTCGGCTGGTATCACGGCCGGGACAAGCGCTGGCACAACAACGCTTGGTGAGCGTTCGACGTCACGGTTTGACGTGACGGTTCGACCCGTCTTCGTCAGCTGGCTGTTTATCTATTGGCCCTCTCCAAGGAATTTGGAGGGGGCTTTTTGCATTTTTGTTCAATTGAGTAGGGTCAGGCCTGGAGGGACGTTATAAATTCAGGGCCCGGACCTGTTGCTCAGAGGTTAACGATAGCTTAACTTGCAGTTGCATTGATTCGGCGCCGTCGGGTGGCGTCTGGCTCGCGGAGTTTTACCTACTATGGATGTGCGCAAAGTCGTTCGGAACGCGCTGTTGGCGCTCGCGGTTGTTGTGACCGTTACGAGTGCAGCCCTGGCGCAGCGGCCTTATGGATACAATCGCGGGTCGAGCGAAGGGCGCAATGTCGCCGGACAGTTCGATTATTATGCTCTGGTGCTATCGTGGAGCCCGTCCTATTGCGCGGGTGCGCGGCGCGAAGGCTATGATCCCCAGTGCGACCGTCAGGACGGCAAGCGCTATTCGTTCGTACTGCACGGTCTTTGGCCGCAATATTCACCCAAGGGGTGGCCGCAGGATTGTCCGGTTCGCGGGCGGGCCTTTGTGCCGCGTCCGCTGATCAACAGCATGCTCGACATTATGCCGAGCGATAAGCTCGTCATTCACGAATATCGCAAACATGGCACGTGTTCGGGGCTTGAGCCGGCGCAGTATTATGATTTGGCGCGTAAGCTCTTTTCGAAGGTGACGATCCCAGACGCTTATCGCAATCCGTTTGAAACGAGTTTTGTTTCGCCGGGTGAACTGGTGGCGGATTTTACCAGGGCCAATCCATGGATGAAGCCGAACATGATCGGTGTTGATTGCGGTGGTACGGGCAACCGGCTGACGGAAATCCGGATTTGCTTCAGCAAGGAAGGCCAGCCGGTGGCGTGTTCGCGCAACGAGGATCAGCGCAAGCTGTGTACGGCGGAGAAGATGTACCTTCCGCCGGTGCGCGCGACAAACCATGGCGATGTGCCAGCCAAGGACCCAACGCCCGGGCGGCCGCGGCATAAGATTATTCCCAACGCGCTAAACATCTTTTTTCTCTGCGGTGTAAAGTCAAGCGACTCCTGTCTTGAGCTGTGGACAAATCGCTCGTTGCAGGCGGGTGTGGGTCCCAGCTGCTTGTCTGTCGTCATGCTCGTCCCCAAGCTCTAGCTGGACGAATCAGCAGAAAGCGACGCCGTGATTCACGGGGGGGCGAGACATGGATGGGGCGGACTTGAGCCTGGGGACGATGAGCGCGCCGGCTGCCGTGGGACATGCCCGGGGGGATGGGCGCAGACGAGCGGTTGCGAACCGGGCGCGGGGCGGGGATGGGAAGCCTCGCACTATTAAGCCGTTCGGATTGGCGTGGTCTGGGCTTGCGGGTTTCGTTGCCGGGGCTGTCTGCTGGCATTTCGTGGGGTTCTGGGGCTTTATGACGGAAGCTGTTTTTTATGCGCGGCCTGACGGTCCGGCCAAGGGTGCGCAGCGGGTGGCTGGCATGTCCACCAAGAATCAGAACCGGCAGCCGGGAGCGGTGGCGAACGCGGCTGCGCTTGCCGCCTGTTCGATTGCGGCACTGGACCGGACGGGCGCTGACGCACAGACGCGGGGATGTGAGGGGCACTCGTACAAGTTTCATCCCTCGCGCAATGTCGTAAAAGCCGACCGCGGGGATTTCGGGCCGACACCGGTGCCGACGCTGATCAGCGGCGCGGGAGTTGGTGTGGTGGCCGTCAGCGGCTGGTCGGCACGGATCGAGACGACCGACGAGCCTGGGGCTAAGGCCAATAAAAAGGCCGATTGAGGGGCGCTCTGTTTGGGCGCGAAAGTATTGGGGGGTCTGTGATGGACTTTGCCGTTGGACAACGCTGGATTTATCGCACGCCGCCGGGGTTTGAAGCATCGCGTATCGTGATCGGGGCGGTGGTGAGTTTCGGGGTGCATGACCAGGTTGTCTGTGTGGCGGTTGCTGGCGCACCGCGGCGGCATGGCGACGGCACAGTGGATACAGTCAATATCGCCTTCCTGCCGTTTTCCCGGGCAGCATTCGAGGCGACAATTGTGGCGCCCGACGGCATGGATTTTCCGCCTCCAGCTTTTGCCGGCGAGATGGAACATTGGGCGAGCGACCCGCGGGGATTGTCGACGTTCACGGTGCCGTTCGATGGTTATCTCGACAAGCTGATTGCGCGTCAGATGGCCGATATTGTGGGACCGCAGGCGACCGCAACTTAACTCTGCGGGCGTAATACCGTCGCGCAGAAGTTTTGACTCTATCGTTCGTTGGCTGCGCGACGGTATTCTCCTTTGTTTGCGCGTGGCCGCCCCACCAACCCCACGCGCGGATACCAACGTGCATAAGTCAGTACTTATGCGCGTTGGTATAATTCATGCGGCGCAAGTGCCGATGTCCGTCAGCCATTTGGCGGTCCGGAGTGAAGTATTCCCGGTAACGTGCTGAAATTGACCGGTGATTAGAACGGCATTAACCCTGCCATGTCAGATTAGATCAGGGGAGTGGATCTAAGTCGATCTGAGATTGTGTGCAGGGAGTGGTGTCAGGTGTCTGGATTTTTTGAGAATGTCGTTTTGCGCCTGTCGCGGTTGTTTGGCTTTTGCGGTCAAAGAGCTCAGGTGCTGCCGGTCGAGGGTGTTGATCTGATCGTCGCCAGTCAGCCGGATTTGGTGGTTGCGTCAGTAGTAGCTGCGGCGACACGGCCTATTACTAGTTCGCGGCAATTCAAGCTCGCTAAACGGTTGGCATACGTGGCCAAGGTTCAGCGCTGGAAAAACGGTAAAAAGCCTAAGCCCGTTGGTAAGGCGCGCGCCAATCTCAAGCCGAAGCCAGTTGTGGCTGGCGGGGTTGCCAAGAAGCGCGGACCAAGCTTGTTCCCAACCAAGATGACGCCCGTCACGGCTCGGAAGGCCACGACGCGGATCTATATCGAAAAGAAGCCCAAGAAGTCCGCTGAGATCGTGACGTTCCCGATCCGGAAGCCGTTGCCGGGTGCTCCGCGCTTGAAGCGTGCGGCTTGATGGCCATCCGCTAGCGGGATGTTAAAATCAAGGAAGCGTTGGGTTCCCTCAAGGAAGTCACGCGCGCAACGGCGCTGGACCCAACTGGTAGCGGGCCGATGGCTTCAGGCGGTTTTGCGGAGGCGCTCGGTGCGCCAAGCGGAGGGCGCAAGGCAGACAGCGCCGAGGCCTTCGGGCGCCTCAGTCGTGTCGAGCAAAGTCGGGTTGATGCCCCAGTGACCGGCGACCCGCATGACGTGTTCCTGAGTCGGGTGCATCAGGAGTTCGCCGCCCGCATCGCCTTTGCGGCCACGTACGCCACGCAGTTCGAACAGCTTCAGCCCGAGAGTGCGTTCCTCGCGGGTCGTCCGGCCGCGATTCCAGATGACGCCCTCGTCGCCGACGCCAAAGGCGCGGATCCGGCCCGAGACCATTTTGGCCCAAGCAAACAAGTCGAGGTCGGGGTAGGAGGCGAAATATTGGATTTCTTTGAAGCGTTCGCCCAAATGGACGAGAAGGGGCGTGCACTTGTCGACGAAAGCGCGACCCTGGGGATGGGGCAGAGCCGTGCCGATGACAAAAACCCAGCCATCGACGGGCGACGATACGAAGATGCGGCTTGGACCGAATTCATCGTTGTAAATCGTACCGATGCCGGAATTCCAGTTTGCGGCGATGGGGTGTACGCCGCCCACTGCGTCAATCACAGCTGCATAGTCGTTGGTTTTGATGGCCAACCAGGTCATGTCGGGTCCAAATCCACACGGTTTGTCGGGTGAATTGTCGAAAATCACCTGCCGCTCGGCGGCGTGCGGGGCCAGGACCAGCGAGGCAATCGCGATCGTGGCAATGATCAAAATGGCGATAAATGCGGTCATGGTGCCCGGTGAAGACTCAACTGCTGGCAGTCAGATTAGAGCGTCAACGCCGCCGAAGTAAGCGATCCGCCGATTGTTGCTGGGGAAAAACTCCGACCAATGGTGGGCCGGGTACAAAAAAGGGCCCGGCGAACCGGACCCTTTCTCGTAGAGCAGTGTCGGAAGACAATTAGTAAGTGAACTTGCCGCTGAACACGAAGCGCTCGTCGCACTGCAGGTTCTTGCCATTGCACCAGTTATTGGCACCGTTGGCGATGTCGGTATCCCAGTAGCGGAAGTCGAACGAGAACTTTTCGACGGCGAGCGTCAAACCGATGTTCCAGTAGGCCAGGTCGTCAGCGCCGTTGGCCAGCGTGAATTTGCCAATCAGAGGCGTGCCGATCGTGGTTTTGCCAGCATCACCGAATTGCATTCCGTAGGTACCGCTAATCGTTGGGGTGAACTTGCCGAGGGCTGGGAGTTCATAGCCAGCGGTGAATTCGGTGGTCCAGACTTCGCCCTGCTTGCCCTGATATTCTGGCGAGTAAAACACCGTGCCGCCGAGCGTCAGCTTGTCGAGTTGGGGGATGAACGCGCCGCTGACGCCAGCTTTGAATTCAACGTAGTCCTGCTTCTCAATCTGCAGCTTGGCCGCGCCACCGTCGTTGGCACCGGGATAAGCGTAGTAGATTACGCCGAGGTCGAAGGTTGCTGGACCCCAAACCGGCTTGATACCGCCGTAGATATCGAGTTCGGTATTGACTTGTTTCTGGGAGAAGCTTCCGCCAAGGCCAGCATCTGAGGTCTTGCCGAAGTCAATGTTGGACGCCCACAAGCCGAAATAAGCGATGCCGTAGGTCAGGTCGATGCCGCCCTGGATGGCGGGATTTTCTCTGTTCTGCGAAACGCCGCGGAACACGTAGTCGCTCGTGGCGCCGATGTTGAACGAGTAGGCGAACTTGCGCTCTTCAGGGCCAGCGGTCGGCTCGCTAGCGAGAGCTGCGGCCGAGAAGCTGCTCACCGTGGCAACCAGCGCCAGCAGGCTCAGCGACGTTTTGATCGGAGAAACCATTGTAGTAAAACCCCCAGTGGCCGGGCCGGAAAACGAATGACCGGCGTTTCGTCATGATGAATTGAGGAGGAGAGAACGTGAATTTGCATCGCACAACAAGGAAGAATCGCGGAACCCGGCTGTGTGGTATGTAGGGTGTATCCAAACAGCAACTTGTTGAAACTTGTGACTAAAACTTGGTCAATTGGTGGGCGTTTAGCGTGCGGGATGAAGGAATGGCGATGCCTAAAATTAATGCAACTGCTTCTGAGTTGAGCGATGGGCGCTATCGTGCGTGATGCAAGACTGACAAAGGTCAAGTTTGGTTTACCAGATAGCCGGTTGCCGAGTTGGTTGATCGAGCGATCATTGCTGCTCGTTTGATTGAGGTCGAGTGCTGGTTCGGGTACGCGTTTTAGCCGACGACGCGACCCTCAAAGGTTCAAGCTCATCATGACGAATTCCAAGGCTGTAGGATGCGCACTGATCACGGGCGCTGCGCGACGGATTGGGCGGGCGATTGCACTGTCGTTGGCGGACGCGGGATATGATATCGGCGTGCACTACCATACGTCGCGGGATGACGCTGGCGCATTGGTGGCTGAGATCGAGGCGCGGGGGCGGCGAGCGGTGGCGCTGGCTGCGGATTTGGCGGATGCCAGCCAGGTCATGGGATTGATCCCGCAGATGGCCGCACGGCTCGCGGCACCGGTGTGCCTCATCAACAATGCGTCCGAGTTCCGGCACGATACCATCGCGACGGTAACGCCGCAGAGCTGGGCTGTGCATCAGGATACGAACCTGCGGGCACCGGTTTTGCTGTCGCAGGCGCTGTTTTTGCACCTGCCTGAAGGGGCGACCGGGAATGTCGTCAATATCATCGATCAGCGGGTGCTGCGCCTGACGCCGGATTTCTTTTCCTACACGATCTCGAAGGCGGGGCTTTGGACGGCAACCAAGACGCTGGCGCAGGCGCTGAGCCCGCAGGTGCGGGTCAATGCGGTTGGGCCAGGGCCAGTGCTTGCCAGCGTGCATCAAAGTGCTGCGGAATTTTCAGCGGAGCAGGCGTCCACGTTGCTCAAGCGGGGTTCGTCGCCGGAAGAAATTGCTGCGGCGGTGCGGTTTATCTTGGAGGCTCCAGCGATTACCGGGCAGATGATTGTGCTCGATGGCGGGCAGCACCTCATGTTTTAAGTCTCAGATCGTGTAACCTGAAGGAGGCCGGAATTGTTCCGTCCGGCGCTCGCGCCGGTGCCTGTTCGGCGCCTCGGTCAATGAAGGCGTTGACCGCTTTTTTGTTTTCGGCTCTGCGGTCAACGAAGGCGTTGACCGCTTGGGGGCTTCATCCGCGAACGACTTTATCGATTGGCTGTCATCAAACTTGACGATTGCGCCTTATTTCCTCCGCTGGCTGCCCCAACTCATGCCCTATTGCTGGGGATGGTAGGACTGTCGGGTCCTCAAGGGCTAACCGAACATTAAGGTTAAACGGGTAAGTAAAATTGCCGTGTTCCGTCAACGGAGCGCGCCGCATGTTTCAAGGTGAGCCATGAATTTTCGTGTCAAAGCTGCTGGTTTAGTTGTTTTGGCCAGCGCAATTCTTACTCAACAGGCCAGTGCAGGGGACTTACCGGCCGTTAAAGTGAGCGCTTCCAACAAGGTAATGTCGTGCGCGACACCGGGCCGGTTGATGGCATTCGTGAAGACGCGCAACGAAAAACTGGACGCGAAATTCAGTGAGATCGCCAGCGAATATATGCGCCACGGCGACGAGCTTGGGATTCGTTGGGATTATGCGTTTTTCCAGATGCTGCTTGAGACGGGCAATCTTAAATTCGGCGGCGATGTGAAGGTGTCGCAAAACAACTTCGCAGGGCTTGGGGCGACGGGTAACGGCGAGCGCGGGGAGAGCTTCAAAGATGTGCCGACCGGTGTGCGAGCGCACCTTGAGCATCTCATCATGTACACCGGCGAAAAGGTCGCCAATCCGGTCGCGGAACGTACGCGCAAGGTCCAGGAATGGGGCGTGCTGACGGAGTGGCAGAAAACGATCAAGGGGCCGCTGACGTTTGCCCAGCTCGCCAAGAAATGGGCTCCGCCCGCGCGCAAGTATGCGCATGAAATCGAACAGGTTTCCGAGAATTTCGCAGACGGTCCTTGCAAGGCCGCCGATCCCCACCCCGAGCTAGTTGCCGCGGTTCATGCCGGCAAGGCTGGGGCTAAGGAAGCGGCAAAGGCTGTGCCAGCTCTTGGGGTCGCTGCTGCTGTGGTCGCTGCGGCTCCCGTGGCCGATGCCAGCTCGCCCGGCGTTGAACTGGCCAAGCGTGCGAATGACGTGGCGCGCGCGGAAGGTGCGGCTAAGCGCTCGGCGCTTGGAGCGGGAGGCGCTGCAAAGGCTTCGGAAGCGAAAGCCGATGAGGGCAAGGCGGGCGACACAAAAGCGAAGTCTTACGCGCTGCTCAATGCACCCAAGCCTGAGGCCGATCCGGTTGTGACTGCCAAGCCCGCCGAGACGGCGACGCCGCCGGCCACCAAGGTTGCGGCGGGGGCCGTGGTTAAAGGTGCCAAGCCGGTTGTCGGTGCGTGCAAGGTATTCCAGGCGAGCTATGGCGGGGCCAAGACCGTCATCATCAAAGCGATTGCCAATGACGTGACGCACTACACGGTGCTGGACGTCAATGAAGGTGCTGAGCTGCGTGAAGCGGATGCCTACATCGCAGCCTATGCGCCGGGCGGCAAGCAGGTTGGCGAATTCAAGACGCAGAATACGGCGCTCGATAAGGCTTTCGAGCTTTGTCCTGAAGGTTGATCGACTTTGACGTGAGTGCGGCTGTGCTGGTGACTTTAGCGGAGTGTTTCATGTCGCGTCTCGCGTGTCGTTTCAGTCGCTGGCTGGTTGCACCGGTGGTCGTTGCCGGGATTTCGATGTCTGGAACGGCTGCGTGGTCTGCCGAGAATTTTGGACTTCCCGAGATCCGCACATCGGCCACTAATCGGGTTCCTCAGTGCGCGACGCCAGACCGGCTGATGGCGTTCGTTGCGGCGCGCAATCTGAAATTGCCGCCGAAGTTTTCGAATATTGCCACGATCTATCGCGAGCTGGGCGAGAGCGCTCTGGTCCGGTGGGATTACGCGTTCTTTCAGATGATTTTGGAGACGAATTATCTGATGTACCGCCGGGGCGATGGCAGCTCGGGCGATGTGGGTCAAACGCAGAATAATTTCGCGGGCATCGGGGCGACCGGGGGCGGCGTTCCCGGCGACAAGTACGGTGATGTGCGTACGGGCGTGCTGGCGCATATCCAGCATTTGCTGGCGTATTCGGGCGAGAAGGTTGAGCGGCCGGTTGCGAGCCGGACGCGCGAGTATCAAAACGACATCATCGAGATTTCGCGCAAGCTTGGTCGGCGGGTGACGTTCGGCGATCTGTCGCGGCGATGGGCGGTTGATCGCGGCTATGGGCGCAATATCGAAACGGTCGCGCAGTTGTTTGCACGCAACCACTGCACAACGACGGCGGCGGGTATTCCAGTTCCCGCGCAGGTGGCCAATCCACGGACGGCGTTTGCGCGGCCAAGCCGGTTGGGAGCTCCGGGCGTCGCGCCGCCTGAAAGCAATGCCAACCCTGCGGCTGGTTCTAGTTTGGTGCAGACGATCTGGCGGCGCGGCGACCGGGTTGGCCCTGCGCCGCAACCGGTTGCGCCTCGGGCCAAGGCGGAGGTTGTCGCACCTGTTGGCGACCAGGGGTCAGTTGCTGCTGTGAGCGATGTTATCAAGCCGATGAGTGCGTCGGCGGAC
>JANOVN010000119.1:0-8914 GCA_031417455.1 Hyphomicrobiaceae bacterium
GCGGGGGGAAAATAACATCCAAGCGCCTTCTGGGAAGGCGGCATGGCGGCCTGCGGTTCCAACCCTAGCGCCGGTGGCAGCTTGGGGAGTGATGTAGCAGACGCCTTCGGCAGGGGACGGGGGCGGGGTTGCTAGCGTGCGGCTGGCGACGCCGATCTGAGCTACGGCGTCGAGGGCGCGGATTGCTTCGTTGTGGGTGACGTGTTTTTGCGCCTGAGCGGCGAGGATATAAGGCAGGGCAAGGTTGGGAGTTTGGTCCATGGGGCCTTCCGGGCTGGCGGGATTTCAAGCGAAATTCGTGCCGCTATCGTCCGTCAGCGCCGGGGCGCGGGGATAAGTTTTTTTGGGCTCCTGCCGCTTTTTGGGCCAGATGACCGTAGGGCGCAATAGCCCCTTGGCGTATTGTGCCGTCTGACAATGGACTCGTGGCCGGTACAATACGCGCACGCATGCACCCTGCGAACCGTCCAGTTAACCGCGCCAGTGGAGGGCGGCGATCAACGTGAAAAGGCGGCGGGCGGTGTCGAAGTCGAGCGTGATCTTGCCGACCAAGCGCTCCATGAGGACGCGGCTGCCGTCGTCGTGGAGGCCGCGGCGGCTCATGTCGATGGCTTGAATGCGGGCTGGCGGCGCGCTGCGGATGGCTTCGTAGTAGCTGTCGCAAATTTGGAAATAATCGCGAATGATGCGCTTGAACGGCATCATCGACAGGCCATGAACGAAGATCTCGGGACTGGTTTCGTTGCCGACGTTGAGCATGAGCTTGTCGTCTTCGATCGACAGCGCGAGTTTGTAGGGGCCGTCGTCGCGGCCATCGAGAGTAAAGACGTTGCCATCGAGGATGTCGAAGATCGCCAACTCGCGCTCGTGATCGATGTGGTGGTTGCCATGCTGGATCGACTTCTGATCGAGCGTGATACCCGTCAGGCGCGCCTTTGGATTGGGCGCTGTTGCTGACAGTGTTGCCTCTGGCTCGCTCATGCCGTTCCCTTTTTCATGCGCAATTCAACAGATGTCCGATGGGCTTCGAGGCCTTCGGCGCGGGCCAACGTCATGGCCGCCGGACCCAGTGCTGCCAGCGCTGCCGCGTCGAGTTTCAAGGTCGAGGTGCGTTTCATGAAGTCGAGCGTGCCAAGGCCAGACGAGAAGCGCGCGCTGCGGGCGGTCGGCAGCACGTGGTTTGAGCCAGACACGTAGTCGCCAATGGCTTCGGGCGTGTGTGCGCCGAGGAATATCGCGCCGGCGTTGCGGATTCTATCGGCCAACGCTTGCGGATTGGGCGTGCAGATTTGCAGATGCTCGGCGGCGATCTGGTCGGCAAGCGCTGGAGCTTCGTCGAAGGTGTTGAGGACGATGATTGCACCAAACTCGTTCCAGGAAGCGCTGGCAATGGCGGCGCGTGGCAACGTCTTCAGCTGGCGAGTGACGGCGGCTTCGACGGCTGAGGCAAACGGCGCACTGTCGGTCATCAGAATAGATTGGGCCGCGCTGTCGTGCTCAGCCTGGGCCAAGAGGTCGGCGGCGATCCAATCCGGGTCGTTATCGGCATCAGCGATGATGAGTACTTCAGATGGGCCAGCGACGCTGTCGATGCCGACCTTACCGAAGACTTGGCGTTTGGCGGCGGCGACATAGGCGTTGCCAGGACCGACGATCTTGACGACGGGGGCGATGGACCTGGTGCCGTAAGCGAGGGCTGCAACCGCTTGCGCGCCGCCGACGCGGTAGATTTCATGGACGCCTGCGAGGCGGGCGGCGGCGAGCACCAGAGGATTGATCTCGCCGCGTGGCGTTGGCACGACCATGACGATGCGCGGCACGCCTGCGACGACGGCGGGGGCTGCATTCATGAGGACGGAGCTTGGATAGGACGCCAAGCCGCCAGGCACGTAAAGGCCAACGGATTCTACCGCCGTCCAGCGTGAGCCGAGCTCGACACCGGCGGCGTCGGTGTACAGGTCATCCTTGGGCAACTGGCGGCGATGGTGGCCGATGATGCGATCATGGGCGAAGCTCAGAGCGTCGAGGGATTGCGCGCTGCAAGCCTTAACGGCGGCATCGATTTCGGTCTCGGTGACGCGCAGTCCAGCCTGCGTCAGGTCGACGGCGTCGAAGCGCTTGGAATAGTCGATCAAGGCAACATCGCCGCGCGCACGAACGCCTGCAATGATCTCGCGGACGGTGTCGTCGACGCCGACGGAGGACTCGCGCTTCTCCCCCAGCAAGGCCGCAAAGGCCTGCTGGAAGTCTGGGGCGCTGACGTGGAGCCGTTTGGGCATAACTGCTACGGCCTTAGACGAGGCCGCTCCTTTTCACTTGTCAAAACGTATCACTTGGCGGCATCGGGACTGGTTTTTACGGGCTCCGATTAGGTATGATCGGGCCGATACTTGGTCGACCAGACCGCTCCAAGGTCTTTAAGCTCCGCCTCGATATATTCAACCTCGAGCCGGATGGCAGCCCCAGCGGCAAAATGGAGCGTGATCCAACCCGCAGGAACTTCGCTGGGGGTATAATCGATGGCAAGCAAGACGAGAACGGCGTTCGCTACGGTTGGATCAAAGCCTGTCAACTGGGCCCGCTTGACGGCCTCGAAGCGCAGTCCGCAAGCGCGGCGCATCCAGTCCTTCTTGTCTTTCGGCTTGCTCGCCGCCAACCAGTCAAACCGGTTGGCAACGAGGGCGAACCTGCGTTCCCTAGGCAGAAATGCGATGTCGCCGACGCGCACGATGGCATCCTGGCTAAGCGCCGCCAGGATTGCCAAGTCATCGTTGTCGAGCGCCTGAATCTTTATGTCTGCCATCAATGCCGCCAACTCTCCTGACACGTTTGTACCGTACGCTAGATAAACATGGCCCCGGCCAGTCGCAACAGGAGCAGGACCGGTGCAGGAACAAGATTCGTCACAACGGGCACAGAGCGCTATAGAGCAACTGGGACATCGATGCAGGTATAAAGGGGATGGGCGTGAGCGAACGGGATGGACTGGTCGTCATCAATAGTGACACCGCTTTCGAGGGATCGATACGCAACTGCAAGCGGCTTGAAATCTTTGGTTTTGTTCAAGGGGATGTGACGGCGGGCGAGCTCATCGTCCATGAGGGCGGCGATTTTCATGGGCAGGCAAAGGCGAGTTCCGCGCAGGTCTGGGGGACCGTGCAGGGCCACATCGTGGTCGACGGCTTGATCCTTATTCAGCCCAGCGGGGTCGTCGCTGGGAACGTGCAGTATGGCAAGCTCGCCATGGAGCCGGGCGCAAATCTGTCTGCAGACGTTCGCAATGTGCCGCCGCGGTTGATGGGGGATCATCATATTTCGGTCGTGCGCGGCCGTATGACGCGGATCACCACCGAGGATATTACCGCCATCGATCCCGACAACACGGCGACAGAACTCGTGTTCAGTGTTTCCAACGAAGTTCACGGTTCGGTTTCGGCGACGGGGGCCAGCAAGGCAAGTAAGTTTACGCAGGCGGATCTGATCGGGGGCCGGGTCGTGTTCCGGCATGACGGGTCGGCGCCGGATCAGGCGAGCTTCGATGTTGTTGTGATGGACGCATCGGGGGGAAGCTCGGGTGCGCCGCAGACGGTCACGGTTACGGTCACAGCGGCATAAATTCGTTCAGTCAACGCAAGTATGCCACCAGCTGGCTGGCAGACGCCTCAATGGAAAAAACCAAGTAAAGTGAAGGCCAGGGGATTCATCCCCTGGACCCCTTGCCTTAGTTAAAGGGTTCCAAGGGGCTAAGCCCCTTGGCCTTCACAAACTCTTCCAGTTAGTCGGGACGCGAACGGCGCTGTCCGTCGGCGCGGCCTGCCTGGGGACGCGAGGCGGGGCGGGCACCAACGGGTGCCGGGCGACCCTTGAAGGCGTCGCGTGCTTCGTCAAAGCGCGAGCGCGTTGCACGCGTCGGCGAGGCTTCATCGCGACGTTCAGGACGCGCATCGCTCCGGTTGTCGGCGCGGGGAGCGGTACGTGCATCGCGACGATCATCGCTGCGGGGAGCAGGACGGGCATCGCGACGATCATCTGCCCGCGGGGCGGGACGAGGGATCGGAGCAGGCGCCGCGCTCATGGGGTCATAGGGACGGCGTTCGGCGGCACCAGCAGGCGCGCGGTCGGACGCTGGACGATATCCATTCGAGCGTTCGCCCATCGGCCGGCTCGACGGACGGTCGCCGCCATGGGCGTTGAAGCCACCAGCGGATGAGGGACGGTCCGAACGGGGACCGCGATCTGCGCCACTGTTGCGGCCTTCGCCGCGGTCACCAGTCCGGCCTTCGCCGCCTGCACCGCTGCGTGGACGTGAGGCGTTGGTGCGGGCGTCGGGACGGCGGCCTTGCGGACGGCCAGCACGGGGATCGCGTTCGCGCTTTTCGTCAGGCGTGGCGGTCGCAACGAGGCTGTGATCGTTGCGGCGGTCTTCGGCGGGAATCTGCTGGCGCGTCAGGCGTTCGATGTCGCGCAGGTAGGCTTTTTCTTCGCCGTCGACCAGCGAGATGGCGATGCCTTCGGCACCAGCGCGCGCGGTGCGGCCGATGCGGTGGACGTAGCTTTCCGGCACGTTGGGGAGTTCGTAGTTGACGACGTGACTGACGCTATCGACGTCAATACCGCGGGCGGCGATGTCAGTTGCAACCAGGACGCGGATCTTGGAACGCTTGAAGCCGTCAAGGGCTGCTTCGCGCTGGTTCTGGCTCTTGTTGCCGTGGATGGCGGACGACGAAATGCCGGCTGCTTCCAAGTGGCGGGCGACCTTGTCGGCACCGCGCTTGGTGCGGGTGAAGATCAATACACGCGACAGATCGGCGTTGGCCAGGAGCTCAACGAGCAGCGCACGCTTCTTGGAGGCTTCGATGTGGATGACCTGCTGGACAACGCGGTCGGCGGTCTTGGAGATCGGGGCCACCGAAACCTGAACCGGTTCGCGCAGCAGTTCGGCTGCAAGCGAGCCGATTTCTTGAGGCATGGTGGCCGAGAAAAACAGGCTCTGGCGCTTATGCGAGAGCTTCGCGACGATCTGGCGGAGCGGGCGGATGAAGCCTAAATCCATCATCTGGTCGGCTTCGTCGAGGACGAGGATTTCGGTCGACGACAGCGAGAGGTGACCTTCCTGCATGAGGTCGATCAAGCGACCTGGCGTTGCGACGAGAACGTCGACGCCGCGCGACAGCAGGTTGATCTGCGGCTTGTAGCCGACACCGCCGAAGATCACGCCGGACTGCAAGCCGGTATGACGACCATAGGTCTTGAAGCTTTCGCTGATCTGGGTAGCGAGTTCGCGGGTCGGCGACAGGATGAGCGCGCGGCAGCCCTTGCGGGGAGCCGGTTTGCGGTCGGCCATCAGTCGCTGGAGGATCGGCAGTGCAAAGGCAGCCGTCTTGCCAGTACCAGTCTGGGCGATGCCGAGCAGATCGCGGCCTTCGAGAACGCTCGGGATGGCCTTCAGCTGGATCGGAGTCGGTATGGTGTAACCTTCAGCCTCAAGCGCCTTGAGCAGTTCGGGCACGAGGCCCAGTTCAGCAAAGGCAGAGGCCGAAAGGGGCGCGGATTCGCTGCGCACGGGAGCGTTTGTCAATTGAATAGCTTTCGTATGGACCAGCACATGGAGGCAGGCATGCGGAAAGCATGCAGCTTGTCCTCAAAATGACGCGGGTCACCTGAATGGTGATGCCCCGCGTGGCCTGGGCATCGGATCAGAGGTCGGCGGTGCTCAACAGGACGGTCAATGGGGAGGCCGCTTAAGCGACTGTGCCCGTTAGTAAAACCGTTTCACGCGGCTGGAGCGCCGTAAATCGCCTCGTTGGTGGCGATGGAGGGGATATCTCATGTTGCAGCGCAAAAAGCAAGGGCAGTGTTTGGGCTGAATTTCATGATCTGAATTTATTGGGCTCAAGCCTCGTCCGTTTCGCCGGTTGGGCTTTGATGCAGCTTACCACCAGGGCTGTCGAGCTTGGGGTCGCCGTCCTCGTCGTCATCGACAACGCCGCCTGCAATGACGTAGCCGCCGCCGAGCCAGCGGGCCAGATCGAGGTTGGCGCAACGCACGGAACAGAAAGGCTTGAATTCTTCCACGGTGGGGCGGCCGCAGATCGAACAAAGTGGGGTGCGGATTGGTTTGCCGTCGACGTTCACGAGAGTGGGTTGCTCCTGCTACTGAAAGCACGCTTTAGGTGGGATCGAGCTGACCAGCTTTCAACCAATTGAAATGGATCGGAAAACCTTCAGCTTGCAGCATGCCGGTCACTTCGGTCAGTGGAAGCCCAACTACGTTGGTGTAGGAGCCGACGATGCGCTGGACGAAGGCACCGGCCAAGCCTTGAATGGCATAGCCGCCGGCTTTGCCGCGCCATTCGCGCGAGGCGATATAGGCTTCGATCTCGGGTTTGGTCAGGTGCTTGAAGCGGACGCGCGTGTCGACGATTTTCATGCGCACGCGGTCGTCGGGGAGCAAAAGGCAAATGCCCGTCAGGACGCGATGCGCGCGACCGGATAAATACTGCAGGGATTCGGCTGCCTGCTCGATGTGTTCGGGTTTGCCGAGAATGCGACGGCCTACGGCAACAACGGTATCGGCTGCCAGGATGTATGCGTCGGCGATGTCGCGGTCGTTGGCGATCTGGTCGCGGGCGGCTTCGGCTTTGGCGCGCGACAAGCGGGTCACGAGGGCGCGCGGCATTTCAGAGCGCTCGGGCGTCTCGTCGATGGAGGCGGGGCGATAGGCGTCGGCCTCGATGCCGACCTGGGCTAGGAGCGCGACGCGACGCGGGCTGGCACTCGCCAAGACGAGTTTGGGACGTGTTTCCACAGGTTGCAGGCGCACGCGATCGCGGGCGAGTTCACGGCGCAGCGTATCGCGGCGCGGCCCATCCGTCCGCGTCAGCCCTGCGAGAAAACCGGTTTTCAATACGGACATGGATCATCTTTTGCTATTGCGCGCTAGCCAACTCCGCGCGTGTTCGTGCGCGATTTGGTGTGTGAGACCATGCGAAGAGTTGGCGACGAAATCAAGACCCGCGCGCGCTGGCAGGCTGAGCAATTGAAAAAGTACACGCAGACTTATCCCCGCCGCTGCGGCCCCACCCATACTGCAATTCACCTGGATCGTCCTTATTCCGCGCCACTTTGGAAGCCGGATTGTTGGTTTGTCCGGGACGATAAGCAACCGTGCGTGGAGCCAATATGCCAGCGAACCCCTTTTCCAGCCAAGCGACCGGCCTCATCGGTCCGGCAGCCCTCATTCGACCCATTCTCAAGTCCGACACCGTGGATTTACCCAATGGCGCCTGCCGCGCCGTACTCGTTGGCACGCCGGGCACTGCAAACCTTATGGATGCGTCCGGAACCGCCCACACCGGCGTCCCGCTTCAGCAAGGCTACAACCCGATCGGGGTGTTGCGGATCATGACCGGCGGAACGGCCGACAATTTGTGGGCGCTCTATTGATGCTCGGTCTCGCTCTTTGGACTTGGCCGCCGCATGGGGGCACTGCCAACGCAGTCCTACCCGCTTTCGTGCCATCGCTCGATTTCTCCAATCCCCGCAACAGCGGCTATGCCGCCATCACAGGTCTGTAAATGACACTATCGGTCAAAGACGCGTCGGGTGCGACGCAAACCATCAAAACGAACGACGACATGGCAGGCATTGCCGGAACGCCATCGGCCAACGTACTCAGCGTGCAAGGCGTCTTAGGGGGCAGTGCGATTGCTGTTTCCGTCGCCAACCTGCCCGCGACCCAAGTGGTCTCGGCTTCGGCTCTGCCGCTTCCAGCTGGTGCTGCGACGGACGCCAGTCTTGGCACCATCGGCACCGCGCCGCCGACCCTTCCTGGCACATCCACAGGCGTCATGGGACTGCTGCGCTGGATTGGATCGCTGTTCACGTCGGGGGCCGGCGTCGCATCAGGAGCGCTGCGTGTCGTGCTGGCGACCGACCAGACTGCGGTTCCTATCATTCGGTCAGCCCTTGCCTACGCCAATAAGTCCGGGACGATCACGGCGGGCGGCACCGCGCAAGTGCTTGCCGCTGCAAAGTCCGACCGGGCCTTCTACAGGGTGCAAAACCAGTCCAGCGGGGATCTTTGGATTAACGACAAGGGCGCGACGGCCGCAGCGTCTCAGCCCGCCTTCAAGCTCGCTGCCGGCGCGATGTACGTCTCCGAACCGGGCGGCGCGCCGTCGGCTGCTATTTCCATCTTCGGCGCGACCACCGGTCAAGCCTTCGAAGCCGCGGAGGGCTGATCCATGCCAATTCTCAATCCATCCAATGGTACCGCTGCTGCCAAGGACGTAGGCACAGCTGCCAGCAACGTCGTTCAGCTCGACCAAAACGCTAAACTGCCAGCCGTCGACGGCTCACTACTGACCAACTTGCCATCTGCTGGGGGCGGTGCATCAGCAAATAATCCAGCGTTAACCGGCGCGGCCACCCTCGTCACGGGAGGAGCTGCCAACACAAACGCGCTCGGGATCGCTTCCAACGCCGTGGCTCTTGGCGGGCAGGCTGGCAAGTTCCGAACCTACTTCGACCAGTTCGGGATGCTGCAAACTCAAGGCTGGATGACGATTTCCGGTCTGTATAACGACCCCGCCTATAACCCGGCACTTGGTGCCAACCAGATCGAAGTCATCTACCCCGGCGGGTCTAAAAACTCTCCGACGAAATATATTGGCAACAGCCTGAACGGCTTTACCGGCGGGATGCTGGGGCTCTCCAACGACATCGTTGGGCCCAATATCTTGTCGCAGGACAACCAGCTCACTGGGGGCGGCCAAGTCGCCACGAGCGCAACCGTTGTTGTTGGCGGAACCGGCTACGTGATTGGCGATGTGCTCACGGCCTCGGGCGGCACGTTCACGGCGGCAACAGGCACCTTCTATGATGGCGTCGTGCTTCCCGGCACTGGGTATAC
>JANOVN010000120.1:0-2578 GCA_031417455.1 Hyphomicrobiaceae bacterium
TGGCGGCGCTGAAGGCCAAAGATCCTAAGAAGGCAAAGTCTATTTTGCGGGCAGAAGCTGCTGCAGCTCAATCGACGTCAGTTGCTCAGGTTCAAGCGAAGTAAACTTCGCCTCCGCATTTCTTAAGCACAACAGCTGCAACTCCGTTTTCGAAGGCAACTGCAATGGGTAGCTATTCCTCTGAAGCCGCGCACGACGACCACAACCATGCGCCGCCGTTCTTCACGCGCTGGTTCTTGTCGACCAACCACAAAGACATCGGCACGATGTACCTGATCTTCGCGATGATCTCAGGTGTGGTGGGAAGTTTTCTTTCCGTCATGATGCGCCTTGAGCTCCAAGAGCCGGGTCTTCAGTATTTCGCCAACCCCGGCATGTACAATGTCTTCGTGACCGGTCACGGCCTCATCATGGTGTTCTTCATGGTGATGCCAGCGATGATCGGCGGGTTCGGTAACTGGTTCGTCCCGCTCATGATCGGTGCGCCTGATATGGCGTTCCCGCGCATGAACAACATCTCCTTCTGGCTCTTGCCAGCGGCACTGATTTTGCTGCTCATCTCGATGTTCGTTCCAGGTGCTGCCGGTACAAACGGCGTAGGTGCTGGCTGGATCGTGCTGGCTCCGTTGTCGAGTAAGATCGGTCACCCCGGTCCTGCCGTCGACTTCGGTATCCTTTCGCTCCACTTGGCGGGTGCATCTTCGATCCTGGGTGCGGTCAACTTCATCACCACGATCTTCAATATGCGCGCTCCCGGCATGACCATCCACAAGATGCCGCTGTTCGTGTGGTCGGTTCTGGTTACCGCGTTCCTGCTGCTGCTCTCGCTGCCGGTTCTTGCCGGTGCGATCACCATGCTGCTCACCGACCGTAACTTCGGCACCACGTTCTTCGACGCAGCCGGCGGCGGCGATCCGGTCCTCTACCAGCATTTGTTCTGGTTCTTCGGCCACCCCGAAGTGTACATTCTCATCTTGCCGGGCTTTGGCATGATCAGCCATATCATCTCGACCTTCTCGAAGAAGCCGGTGTTTGGATACCTTGGCATGGCCTATGCCATGGTTGCCATCGGTGTCGTTGGCTTCGTCGTGTGGGCGCACCACATGTATACGTCGGGCATCAGCGTCGATACGCAGGCCTACTTTGTGTTCGCCACCATGGTCATCGCGGTGCCGACGGGCGTGAAGATCTTTTCCTGGATCGCCACGATGTGGGGCGGTTCGATTTCCTTCCGCGCGCCTATGATTTGGGCGCTTGGCTTCATCTTCTTGTTCACTGTCGGTGGCGTTACGGGTGTGATGCTGGCAAACGCTGGGGTCGACCGCTCGCTCCACAATACCTACTACGTGGTCGCTCACTTCCACTACGTTCTGTCGCTGGGCGCCGTGTTCGCGATCTTCGCGGGTTGGTACTACTGGTTCCCGAAAATGTCGGGCTATATGTATTCGGAGTTCATTGCGAAGCTTCACTTCTGGCTGACGTTTATCGGTGCCAACGTGTTGTTCTTCCCGCAGCACTTCCTTGGCCTTGCCGGTATGCCGCGCCACTATGCCGACTATCCCGATGCGTTCGCCTATTGGAACCGCATCTCGTCGATCGGCGCGTACATCACCACCCTGGGCACGCTCGTGTTCTTCATCGGCATGATCTACGCCTACTTCATTCGTCGCGAGAAGGCTGCTGCAAACCCCTGGGGCGTTGGCGCAACCACGCTCGAGTGGACGCTGCCGTCGCCGCCTGACTTCCATTCGTTCGAAAAGCTGCCGCGCATTTCTGCCGACAGCCATCATTGATCGGATCGACACCTTCTGGCGAGGGCGGCTAGCCCTCGCCAGATTCGGATTGCTACGTTTTACGGCGGGATGAATATCGGCATGGCGGACCTCGGCATCCAGGCAGACATCAGCGGCACGCGCGAGAACATCTCGGACGTGGGTGATTTCTTCGCCCTGATGAAGCCCCGCGTGATGTCGCTGGTTGTTTTCACCGCGCTCACCGGGATGGTTGCCGCTCCCGGTTCGATCCATCCCGTCCTGGGTTTCATCGCAATCCTGGCGATCTCCATCGGCGCTGGTGCGTCGGGTGCCCTCAATATGTGGTACGATGCCGACATCGACGCGCAGATGCAGCGCACCGCGGCTCGCCCCATTCCGCGCGGGCGTGTTTCGGCCGATGACGCGCTCGCATTCGGCTCGTTTCTATCTGCCGCATCGGTTCTGACTTTGGGACTCCTCGTCAACTGGACCGCCGGTGGTCTACTTGCGTTCACCATCGGGTTCTACGTCTTCATTTATACGATGTGGCTGAAGCGCCGGACGCCGCACAACATCGTCATCGGCGGCGCTGCCGGCGCGTTTCCGCCAATGGTTGGCTGGGCGGCCGTTACCGGCGGGGTGTCGGTTGAAAGCGTTCTGCTGTTTATGATCATCTTCTTGTGGACGCCACCTCACTTCTGGGCGTTGTCGCTCTACCGTTGCCGCGACTATGAGCGCGTCGGCGTTCCCATGCTGCCGGTTGTCGCCGGTCCTGACGAAACACGGCGTCAGATCGTGCTCTATTCGCTGGTGTTCGTTCCCGT
>JANOVN010000121.1:0-4433 GCA_031417455.1 Hyphomicrobiaceae bacterium
AACATTTTGAGCTTGGCTTCGTCAGGTCCGGCATTGACAACCGTCACCTTGAGCTCCGCCAGCCGTTTCTTGATCGCCGTCTCGCGCTCGGCGTTGACCTTGGCTTCCTTGCCCATCCCATCGACGATTTTCGCGACTTCGCTCGCGATCTGTTTCTTCAGCCCAGCCAGATCGGCGTTGAGCTGCTGCATTCGCGGATGCCCCGGCAGCAAAGTCGCCGATACTTCCGCGATCTGCCGCTCGGCGCGCACGCGCTGTTGCACGAGGTTTTGGATCAACGGCGAGCGCTGCACATCCAGCAACACTTCGCCCGCACCGCCCTTGGCCATCTCGACCGCCGAACGAGCGCGTGCTTCGCTTTCGCTGCGCGCCGCCTGCGCCTTGCTCAATTCGTTGGTCAGTTCGCCAAGCTGCTGCTCGTTCAGCGTCTGCTTCTGCGAACCCGTATTGAAACTGTCCGACTTACCCCGGAACTGCTCGACCGCAACTTCAGCCGCCGCTACTTCCTTCGTCAACTGCTCGATCTTCGGCAACAGCGCATCCTGTACGTCCTTCGTTTCTTCAACCTTACGCCCAGCCAACTGCTCGCGATACGCCTCCGCCAGCGCATTGGGAATGTCGGCGGCAAGCTGCGGATCGGTCGACGTAAAGCGCAACCCGATGAACCGACTTTCCTTCGCCGAATACACGTCGAGGTTTTTGAAATAGGCTTCGAGCACGCGATCTTGCTCGCTCTGACCCGGGCGTGCGCCGCCCAATCCAATCGTCCGCAAGGCCTTGCCCATCAGGTCGACGTCGCCAAGCTCGGTGTTGAACTCGACCTTATCCTTCAACTTCAGCTTAGCGACGATCTCAGATGCCAGCGTCGGCGACTGCAGCGATTTGATATGCGTATTGATAGCCTCCCGGTCCATCTGGCTCGCCGTCGAATCGGCCCCTTGCGAAACCTGCTTGGGATCGTTGAACGGGTTCGTCGCCGTCTTGGCGTCGATCGTCAGTTGAGCTTCCGATTGAAACCGCGGCGCAACGAGGCTCAGCAGCCCAAACGTCGCCGCCATCACCACCAGCGTCCACGCCATCAGCCAGGGCAAGCTCCTGGCAATCGATCCCCATAGCGTCGAGGGATCGATGTTGTCGGGTGAAGCATTCGCGGTGGTGCGCATGGGGAGGCCTTTGGAATCAATAATCTGCTTCCCGCCATTTGACGTGTCCCCGGTAAGTAATTCCTTAAACGTCGCAAAAAAATACGCAGCCTCAGTCTTTTTTAACCAGTGTGGGGCAGTTTGATCAGACGAAATCGTGTTTTTGGGACTGGTGAACCATGTCGAAGCGGCTAATTGGGTTTTGTGGCGCAGCACTCTTGATGTTGTCGGGATGCGCTATCGATCATGAATCGGGCGTCGCCGACGCCAGCATCGTAGGCCCCCGCGAAGCTGCCGTCGTCAATGGCTACCCCACCCCCGTTGCTGCCGGTCCCGACGATGTCGTCGTCGCAACCCAAGGAAGCTGGGGCGAACCCAGGACCCTCCGCAACCTCAAGGGCCCCCGCGCCGTGGCCGATACCGATGGCCCCTATCTCCTCGATAGCGGCGACCGCCTCCGCATTTTCGTCTACGGCCAGCCCAACCTCTCGCGCAGCTACACCGTCGACCACGCAGGCCAAGTCACTGTCCCCTTGATCGGCGAAGTCACCGCCCGCGGCCTGACGACGCTCGCCCTTGAACGCACCATCAAAGCCCGCCTCGGCACCCAATACGTCAAGGACCCGCAAGTCACCGTCGACATGCTGCAGAACCGCCCCTTCTTCATCCTCGGCGAAGTCAAGACCGCCGGCCAATACCCCTACGTTTCCGGCATGACCGTCGAGACCGCCGTCGCCATCGCTGGCGGCTACTCCGACCGCGCCAGCACGCAGAAATTCCGTATCTCACGCCGCATCAACGGCCTCGTCGAAGTGATCGAAGCCCCCTCCGACTACGTCGTCCAGGCCGGCGACACCGTCACCGTCTTCGAACGCTTCCTCTAATTGCCTCACGCGGCTGTTCCTCGCTACGCTCGGGCCGCTCCGGCGGGCGGCGCTCGCGCCGGGTCGCTTTGCTCCCTCCCGCCTAACTGCGGGCTTGGCCCTCGGACGGTCTCTATAGGAGCGTCATCAAGGCGTTGGCCGGGACCCAGACAACCATCCGCAAGCTGAACTGCCCCGCACACTGACGCCCCCACCAACGTCATGGCCGCGAAGGCGGCCACCCACGACAGCAACCAACACGACAAGACTAACCAACTTGCCCACTTCCCGCCCACTTCGAGCCCTGTTGTGCACCCATTCGACTATTACGCAGTTTTAACGGTCGGGGACTACTTTTAGCGCCGGTGCATTTTGGCGTAAATTCAAACGGGGTTCTATTACATTGAAAGTCCCTCTACGATTACTCGCCGCAGCCTTTGTCGCCTCGGCCGGTGCAGCCCTGGTCGGCGCCCAGCAACTGACGGCTGCCTTCTCCGATACCCGCACCATCGCCTTCACCAACATCCATACCAAGGAAACGATCTCCGTCCTCTATAAGCGCAGCGGCGCCTACGTCCCCGAGGCGATGGACAAGATCGACTGGATCATGCGCGATTGGCGGCGCAACGAAAAGACCAAGATGGACCCCCACACCATCGACATCCTGTGGGAGATGCACACCGAACTTGGCTCAAAAGAACCCATCAACATCATTTGCGGCTACCGCTCCCGCGCAACCAATGAAATGTTGCGCAAGACCGTTGGCGGCCAGGCAAGCGAAAGCCAGCACATCACCGGCAAGGCCGTCGACGTCACCTTCCCCGACGTGTCCTTGAAACAAATCCGCTATTCGGCCCTCATCCGCGAACAAGGCGGCGTCGGCTACTATCCGACGTCCGGCATTCCCTTTGTCCACGTCGACACCGGCCGCGTCCGCCACTGGCCACGCCTGCCGCGCTATGAACTCGCTCTGCTCTTCCCCAACGGCAAATCGCAACACCATCCAGCCGATGGCGGCGAAATCTCGCGCGACGACGTCCGCATTGCCCAGGCCCAGCACAAAGATCTGGCCACCCAGATTGCCGGCTTCTTCACCCTGCGCCAGCAGCCCAAAGACGCTATTATGGTCGCCGACGCGGCCAGCGTAAGACCAGACGCGGCCAGCGTACGACCAACGACCTCCGTCGCCTCTGCCGCCAAACCAATCCCGGCTCCAACTCCCAAACCCGAGCCGAAACTGGCAAGCCTGACGCCGCAAATTCTGCCTCAGCCCAAGCCAGTGACCGCGCCCGCAGCCCCAGCAACCGCCACAGCGCCCCAACCTAAGCTCGCGCTCGCAACAGCGCCACCCCAGCCCAAACTGGTATCCGCCCCTAAACTGGTCGAGCGCCCCTCGCGCTTCACCCCCGGTCCTACCGATTCGGACCGTTCGCAGCTGATGACGCTGGTCTCGTTCGTCGCCGAAAGCTCGCCTAGACTGGTCTCCGGCCCCGTCCCCGCCACCCGTCGCAATACCCAGCCGCAGGCCGCCGCCCAGCCGCTCACGGCATCCGAGAGCCTGGCCTTCGCCGAACCCATCGCCCCCCGCACCCGCTGGACCCAGGTCGCAGCGCTCGACCCTGCCATCTTCGCCGATGTCCAATCAAACGAACCGCCCGTCATGAACGACGCCAACCGCACGGGCTGGAGCAACGGCTGGGTCACTGCCCCCGCCTACGACGAGGAACACCCCGAGGAGCTATCCTACCGCCCCTTCCCGCTCGCCCCGATGCTGACCGCGTCCGCCTCCATCAACGAGCCGGTCCTCTCACGGCTGTCCGCCCCCGACGTTTCCAAAATCTTGGCAAACATCGACAAGACCTGGACTGTGCCTGAGATGCAGTTCCTTCCCGGCCAGCAAACCGCCGAAGTGATGTGGGCCCAGCAGTTCCAGGGCCACCCCGTCCAGTTCGTCGACGCAAGCCTTGCTGAACGCGGCGAAAACATCCCAACGAACCTCATCCCCCGCTCCGTCAAAACGTCGAAGCTGGATTAAACCAGACTTTTCCTCTCCCGGTACGGGAGAGGATGTCCGAAGGACAGGTGAGGGACTTCATCGAATTTCGACTACCGGATTTGATCCAAGTCCCTCATCCGCCCTGTCATCACGGAGCGATGCTTCGCATCGACCGGGGCACCTACTCCCGTACCGGGAGAAGCAAAGCTCACGTCTTCCCCGCAGCCTTCTTACCCGCGGCCTTCCGCCCAGCCCCCACCGCCCGCGCCGCCATCAACAACCGTCCCAGTTCCTTGAAATCCGCTCCCCTCGGCGAGGTCGTCCGCCACGCGAGCCCGAGCGTCCGGAATGGTTCGGGTGTCACAAACCGCACCACCCGCACGCCGCGCCCATGCGCCTCCACATCGAGACAGATCTCCGGCAGCAGCGTGA
>JANOVN010000122.1:0-3719 GCA_031417455.1 Hyphomicrobiaceae bacterium
AACGATACCAAAGTGATTAAGTGCGATGAAGCCCAGTGGCGGTTCGCGTTGCTGTCGTTTGCGGGCTGGAATGCCGTCGTTTCGCTTGGGCTGTGCATTGCCGCGCTCAAGGCCGCGTTTGCGGCAGCGCCTAGAGATTAATACCAGCCCGCAGAAGTTTTGACTCTTCGTTCGACAGGCTGCGGGCTGGTATTCTCTTTGCTTTGCGCGTCATCGCTCTGCGATGCTTCGCATCGACGCCGCATCGATCTGAAAGATCGCCTGCGGCGAGGCAACCCCACGCGCGGATACCAAACCGCATAAGTCAGTACTTATCCGGTTTGGTATAAGCCCTGTCGGTGGTCACCGCTTGCGGTCGCGGGCGGCGAGGGTGCGGAGGCGGAGGGCGTTGAGTTTGATGAAGCCGGCGGCGTCTTTCTGGTCGTAGGCGCCTTTGTCGTCTTCGAAGGTGACCAGCGTTGGCGAGTAGAGCGACTTGGCACTTTCGCGGCCGACCGTCATCACGTTGCCCTTGTAGAGCTCAAGGGTTACTTCGCCTTCGACGTGCTCTTGCGATTTGTCGATCAGGGCCTGGAGCATTTCGCGCTCAGGCGAGAACCAGAAGCCATTGTAGATCAGCCCGGCGTAGCGCGGCATGATATCGTCTTTGAGGTGCATCGCGCCGCGGTCGAGGGTGATGCTTTCGATGGCGCGGTGGGCGGCGAGCAGGATCGTGCCGCCGGGCGTTTCGTAGACGCCGCGCGACTTCATGCCGACAAAGCGGTTTTCGACGAGGTCGATGCGACCGATGCCGTTGTCGCGGCCATAGTCGTTGAGGGCGGCAAGCAAGGTGGCGGGCGACATTTTCTGGCTGTTGAGGCTGACGGCATCGCCCTTGAGGAAGCCGATCTTGATGGTGGTGACTTTGTCGGGGGCAGCGGTTGGCGAGATGGTGCGCTGGTAGACCATCTCGGGGGCCTTGATCGCCGGGTCTTCAAGAACTTTGCCTTCGGAGGAAGAATGCAACAGGTTGGCGTCAACCGAGAAGGGGCTCTCGCCTTCCTTGTCCTTGGCGACCGGGATTTGGTTTTGGCGGGCGAATTCGAGCAGGTCTTCGCGGCCCTTGAAGTGCCATTCGCGCCAAGGGGCGATGATCTTGATGCCGGGTTCGAGGGCGTAATAGCTCAGCTCGAAGCGGACCTGGTCGTTGCCCTTGCCGGTCGCGCCGTGACAAACGGCGTCGGCACCGACTTTGCGGGCGATTTCGATCTGCGCTTTCGAGATCAGGGGGCGGGCGATCGAGGTGCCAAGCAGGTAGATGCCCTCGTACAGCGCGTTGGCGCGGAACATCGGGAATACGTAGTTGGCAACGAACTCTTCGCGCAGGTCTTCAATGAAGATGTTTTCGGGCTTGATGCCCAACATCTCGGCCTTCTTGCGGGCGGGGGCTAGTTCTTCGCCTTGCCCTAAATCGGCGGTGAAGGTGACGACTTCGCAGCGGTAAGTTTCCTGGAGCCATTTCAGTATGATAGACGTATCGAGGCCGCCAGAATAAGCCAGCACGACCTTCTTGATGCTGCCCGCTTTGCCAGTTGCGAGTGGGGTCGCCGTGGTCGCCATGTGTCTTCCTTCCGTACCGATGATGCGCGCGGCACTATAGGCAAGTTGTGCCCTGCAACAAGACATGCTGGGTCGATTTTGGGCGAACTGGCGATGAGGTCGCAGCGCGAATCAGTTGAGGGCGATTTCGTGGTCTGGCGGGGCTATTCGAGGTCGTACCGGCGAGCGGGCGACTGGTTTTCCACAGTTCTCATACGATAGGATTTGGGCCGGGGTGATCGTCCGGCCAAGGCGACTGGATCACCCAGCGATGCTGTTTTTTTTCGTCACGTCCGACCTTCTGGGCGACTTACATCGCGACCTGGCCGCGCGCCCGGCAATCCCCGATAACTGCGGACTGGCTCCTTGATTTCGCCAGATTTTCCGGTCGTGTTGGTGCTGGAGATCAGTGCTGGCCAAGAGACTGAGCTGAGCAGGTGGTCCGCCGAACCCGTTTTGCCAATTGCTGACTGTCCCTGCGAGCCAACACATTCCGTTTGGCCGGGGAGGATATGTTTATGCCGAGCATTTAGCTCGTGTTCATCACTCGGTCGTGTTTTCGCACCAAGTTTCGATGTAAGCATCGTTGTGGGCAATCAACAAAACTGGAGATGAATGCCGTGAAGAAACTACATACTTTGGGGATGGGTGCTGTGGTTGCCACCGCGGCCTTCAGCCTATTCGCGCTGACCGCTAACGCTCAGCAGCCTGCGCCTACCACGACCGCACCCGCCAATCCGGCTGTCGTTGCACCGGTGAAGCCTGCGGTCCCGCCTGCTGCGCCGGCCGCTGCCAAGGCGCCTGCAACGGCTCCCGCAGCCACTACGCCGACGGCAACCACCAAGGCTATGGCTCCGGCCAAGGTATCGGCTTGCAAGAGTCTCGATGAAACCGGCTGCAAGGCTAACCCTGAGTGCGGCTACGTCGTGCCGACGAAGGCTGACGCCAAAACCGGTAAAGTCGACAAGCCGTACTGCCGCAAGGTTGCCGGCGTTGCCGTGAAGAAGCCTGCGGCGGCTGCTGGTGCAGCGACGACGGCTCCTGCCGCTGCAAAGGCGACGACCACGGCACCTGTCGCCCCTAAGGTGACGGCTCCTACTACGCCCGTCGTTCCCAAGCCAAACGCTACGGCACCGGCGACGAAGCAGTAAGCACGCAGTTTGAATGAAAAACCCGCGCAACTCTTTCGAGTTGCGCGGGTTTTTTTATGCAAAAATCAAGAGTGACAGATCAAATCAGGTCCAGTTACCCATCAAGCGTGACGGACCAATTGCGGCTCCCATGGTCATTGCAAGAGCCATCATGGTCGGCGTCATGCTGCGGGCGACGGACGCGAATCCGCTGTCGGTGTGGAAGTTCGCGACCACGCTGCGCAGGCCATTCGAGGCGGTATCGGCGGCATGGAGGGCTGCTGCATTTGCTTCTGCGGCGGGCCAAGCGACGGAACGGGGCACGCCCGAATCGATCATGACCTTGGCCATGCCCCAGGACGCCGATGTGCCGCGCAATGGAACGGTATTCGCCACCGCCAGCATGGCATGGCCGGGAGGGGTCATAAAATTGAGGTTCCAGAGGCTTTCGAACCGGCGGGGGTCGAACCACGACAGAGGACTCCAGTCGGCTGCCGACATGCCAAACGGGGGCTCGGACGTGACGACGGCTGCTTTGCGTTCGCGTTGCTTGTCCGTTTCGTCCTGGCTTGGGGAATCACCTAACCCCGACAGCGCGGTGCACCAGAAGTCCAAGGCCTGTGACGCCACTTCCGTATAGGCAGCGGTTGCTGCTGCCGCGTAGCCGGTGGCGGCTTCGGCGCAGCTTTGTACGATCAACTTTGACGAGCCATCCATTTTCCGGCGATCCTAACACGTTAATGAAAATCTTAAGCGTTGGAAAAACACTTATGTCAGAAAGACACTAATTAATTATCGCACTGCATCATCTATTTTGCAACGCACCAAGCCTCGCCTTCGAGCCTTGGTGTCAAGTCTGCAGTGTATCCTGTTGATTCGCCACAAAACATTTAATACCAGCCCGCAGAATTTTTGACTCTTCGTTCGACAGGCTGCGGGCTGGTATTCTCTTTGCTTTGCGCGTCATCGCTCTGCGATGCTTCGCATCGACGCCGCGTCGATCTGGAAGAT
>JANOVN010000123.1:0-3438 GCA_031417455.1 Hyphomicrobiaceae bacterium
TGGCGGATGCGTCGGTGTCGTTCACCGACAATTGTGTGGTTGGCATCGAACCGCGCATCGACAATATCAAGGCCGGGCTTGACCGCTCGCTCATGCTGGTGACGGCGCTTGCGCCGAAATATGGATACGACAAGGCGGCCAAGATCGCCAAGACGGCCCACAAAAATGGCACCACGCTGCGCGAGGAAGCGGTCAAGGAAGGCATCACCGAGGCCGATTTCGATGCCATCGTTCGACCCGAGAAGATGATCGGTTAAGGCGCGAGCAGGGCTGAGAGATCATTCGTGATGCGACGGAGGGCGGGTGGTTTGGCGGCGCAAGCAATTGCTGCGTATAGGGCAGGACCGGCGTCGAGGTCGTGGGTGGCAAGGCCGTGAGCGGAGGCGATCATCGCGGCGGTGGGCGTGAGCGCTCGGTTGGATGTGCCGCGCGGTTGGCCGACCGCGCCGATGGCGGTTAGGACGTGGCCGATGCCGTGCCCGTCGGCTTTGGCCAGGGCTTCGAGGCGAGTCCACGCTTGGAGGAAGCGGGCATCGGGAGCGAGAGGAAGGGCTTGCTGCGAAAGGGATGCGGCTGCGGCTTCGATGATGTCGCGGCGGGCGCGGGTCATGGAGATAACGCGCGGTGCCTCAAGATCAACACCGATGCGGGGGGCGCGGGATGCTCCGATCAGGACGAAATTGCTGGTGTGAGCGAGGCTGACGCTGCCGGTGAGATTGGGCGGCAGGTGGGGGCGTCCGTGGGAATCGCGGGGGAGCACGACGGTTCGAAACTCGGGTCCGAACAGGCGCTCAAGGATCAGTCGCTGAGCGATGTGAGCGGCGCGGCGGAGTCGCTGGTTGTCTGGATCGCGTATCTCTTGGAGGCGGGCGATTTCATCGGGGGCGAGGCGCGGGCAGGCTGCTTCGCAGTCAAAGAGCCCTGCTGCGGAGCGGTCGAGGTCGATGAGCCAGAGTTGGGTTTCAGATTGTAGAGTCAATGCGTAATGGCTCTCCGGTGACCTATTGTGTTCCCTAGCCCCCTCACCCTCTCCCCAGGGGGAGAGGGGATAGAAAGCAGCCCAAGCGACGACGAGGTGTGTCCTTATACCAGCCCGCAGAATTGTTGACTCTTCGTTCGACAGGCTGCGGGCTGGTATTCTCTTTGCTTTGCGCGTCATCGCTCTGCGATGCTTCGCATCGACGCCGCGTCGATCTGAAAGATCGCCTACGGCGAGGCAACCCCACGCGCGGATACCAAACCGCATAAGTCAGTACTTATGCGGTCTGGTATAAGGGTTGCCGCGGCTCGTGGTTTGGACGACGATCGTGGAAGCTCCGACCCTAACCGGGCCGGAGCTTTTTTCATTTATGAACTGGGAGTACGTCTGTGTTGTCGCGGGTGGACGCTAGAGCGGGTGATCGGGTGGTGCCCCTGCGTGACGGGCGGGTGATCGGGTATCGCGAATTTGGCGATTGCAACGGTTATCCGGTGATTGCATTGCATGGCACGCCGGGGTCGCGCTTTAAATATGCAGGTGCGGATGAAATTGCTGTTTCCAGGGGTGTGCGTCTCATTGCATTGGATCGATGGGGGTATGGTCTCACGTCCAAAAAGCCCGATGCGACGCTTGGTGACTTTGGCCGCGACGTTGAGGAATTGGCGGATGCATTGGGGATCGGCCGGTTTGGTGTGACCGGTGTTTCGGGGGGTGCGCCATTTGCGGTGGCGATAGCGGCGGCGCTCGGGGGCCGGGTGTCTGCCTTGGCGTTGGTGTCGCCGGTCGGGATTATCGAGGGACCAGATGGGCGGGCGGCGTTGAGCCCATTTCACGCGATGTGTTTCAAGATCGCGCCAAGGGTTCCGGGATTGCTCGGCGGCGTGTTTAATGTCTATCGCGCGGTGCTCAAGCTTGCGCCGTCACTTGCCGTGCGGATAGCGGTCGCAAGGCCGGCGCGGGCGGATCAGGACGTCATGGGTGACGAGCGGTTGCGGGCTGGAATGGCTGCGATGTTTGCCGAGGGGCTTGCAGCAGGCGTGGCCGGGCCTGTGACCGACATGGCGTTGTTTAGGCAGCCGTGGGGGATTAAATTCACCGATGTTTGCGCCGACGTGCGGATTTGGATCGGGCTGGAGGATCGCAATGTGCCACTGAGTGCGGTGCGTGCGCTACGTGACGCCCTACCAGCGTGCGCGTGCGTTGAGATCGCCGGTGCGGGGCATCAGTGGCTGGGTGGGAATCATGGTGTGGTGCTGGATTGGATAAACGAACGCGCGCGGCATTGATGCTCGCGCGCGCAGAATTGTTCGAGAATGTTGGTCGGTTCAGCTGTGCGACAGAGCGCGCGGCCAACGGACGGCGAACCAATCCTTGAGCTTATTGGCGCGTGGCGCTGCCTTATCGAAACCATGACGAAAGCTGGGCGTCGCCCACGAGCGGGAGTAGTTGCCCGCGTCGACTTCGACGGCCTCCGGTTCGGGGTCGAATTGATCGGAAGACGGCGCCATCGTCACGCCTGCTGCTTCAACTGCCGATCTCAGGTTGTCGATCCGCATCTGTGCCATTGCCCTACGCCCGCCAATAAAATGCACCGGGTTTTATTGCCAGTGCGTCCAAAGAGTTTGATGCAAGTGTGCCGTCCGTCAAGTTATTTTTGTCTTAGTTTTTAGAAAATATTTTTCCTTTCGCTTACGCAATAATTGTTGCGCCGCAGCTTTCGCTATTGCGGCTTTGCAGTTTTCAGCGAGAAATTCACGACTCCGGGACGAATTTCATTGCGACGCCATTCATGCAATAGCGCTGGCCGGTGGGTGCCGGGCCGTCATTGAAAACGTGACCTAGATGGCCGTCGCAGCGGGCGCAGTGAACCTCGGTCCGGGTCATGAAGAACCCTTTGTCGACACTCGTCTCAATTGCTCCAGACATGGGTTGGTAAAAGCTCGGCCAGCCGGTGCCGCTGTCGAATTTTGTTGTCGAGCGGAACAGGGGATGTCCGCACCCCGCGCAATCGTAAGCGCCTGGACTGTAGGTCTTGTCGAGGGGGCTGGTGCGCGCTGGTTCGGTGCCGTGGCTGCGGAGGACGCTATATTGCTCGGGAGATAACTGGGCGCGCCATTCGGCGTCGGATTTAGAGATTTTTGCGGGGGGCGCTTTGTCGTTGGTCATTGGACAATCTCTGCACAAACTCGTTGGTTCACCGATATACGCAAGGAATGGGGACGGCGTTACGGGATTGGGCCAAAAACGGCTTTCGCCGACGTTTCAGATTATCTCTATCAAAGATTCAACGAAAATTTCGTCCGGGGTGACGTGGCACCGGCAGGCGATTGCTTCCACGCCGGCCGCCCTGGCACTTGCAAAACCGCGTGCATATGCCGGGTCAATGTCTCCAGCCACGCTAAAGAGACGTGCATCCGGGCGTTGAATTAGATAGACCATCACCGCGCGGTGCCCCTGTT
>JANOVN010000124.1:0-2756 GCA_031417455.1 Hyphomicrobiaceae bacterium
GGATCGCTTCGACGGTCCGTTGTAGCTCATACAACGTGAATTCGTCCGGCAGCAACTCGAAGATCACGGGGCGATATTTGATCTTTCCCCGGATGCGTCCAATAGCCGTCGCGAGCACCCGCCGGTGATCGTACTGCATACCAACCCCGATGGGCATCCGCCCTGCGTCGAGCGTCAACCGCCCGTCGCGCTGGGCCTCCGCTGCAAGTCCGGCCTCATACAATAGCTCGTAGCGTTCGAGCACCTTTTCGTCGTCCCAAGTGCTGCCTTTGGGTGAACTGCCACCGTCGGTGCCAAAGCACATGCGCACCCGCTCGGCTCGCCCGATTGGGCGCACCGGCCCAAGTGGATCAACCGGTGCCCGCGCCCAAGCATTCAATCGCGGAAGAATGTCGTGATCCAGCACCTCGACCGGCCCGCTACGCCTGTCTTCCCAAGGAAAATATTGGTACCAGCTCCGCCAATAATTGCGGTCGCCAAGCTCCTCGCAATCCTGCCGCAACGCGAGATAACCGATGGACACCACAGGCGGCCCCGTATCGCCGGGCTGCGCATGCCGTCCCCGGTCGCCGAACGTGTATAACTGCTCGACATACCCCAAATCGAGCCCAGTTTGCGCCGCAACGCCAGCCCTCAATCCGATATCGAGCGTGCGATGATTAAGCGGCGAAAACGGGCCAGACGGCAGCGCGTCACTGTTGGACGCTTTATCGCGCACGACCAGGACCATCGGCTCGTTGTCGCGCACCGCCAGAATAGCCGCCGTCAAGCCGATCTCGACTGCCGATGCAGGCGTTGCTGGGCTGGGCAGTTGTGATCCGCTCTCATGAGGCGGCATGGTTTTCTCGATCAACGAAGTACTTGCCCCCGCCGGCCTTCTGGTATCGCTCGTGCCTTTCGAATTCATAAATGGCACTCCACTTAGATCACTACCGCGTTACCCGCGTCAGCCAAGGCACGAAATTCATAAATCACTTTCCGTTTTCCAACGCGAGCTGATGATAACACCGAAGGAAACTGCGTTGCGCCTGTTCCGCAGGCCATGGCGCGAGGGCTTCGAGCACGCCGGTCGTCTCGTATGAAAGTCCCCCGGGCCGCCCGAAAAACGTCTCCGCCTCGGCCTCCATGAATCCCGCCAGCCGCGTTGCCTCGTAGTAGGCCGCAATGGTGTCGGCGTGCTTGATGTGCGCGGAAATCGACTCCGGCAATTGTGCCGGCAACCCAAACCGCACATGCACCGCGTTCATGAGCCGGTTTTCAAACGCTTTATAGTCAAGCCCGATGGCCGTCTTGAACGGGCTGATCAGATCCCCGACGACATATTCCGCCGCATCGTGGAGGAGTGCTGCTAGCCGCCAGCGCTGACCCCAGTCGTCTTGGCCCTCACGCGCGATCATTTCCACGATCAGCGCATGCTGTGCCACCGAAAACGCATGCGCTCCAACCGTCTGTCCGTTCCAGCGCGCCACCCGCGCCAACCCGTGCGCGATATCCTCAATCTCAATGTCGGCCGGATCGGGGTTCAACAAATCGAGCCGCCGCCCCGACAGCATCCGCTGCCAGGCACGCACGGGCTTGGTCCTTTGAGGACCAGGTTCGGCCGGACTCATGAGCGTGTCCCCGCCGCTTTCCCGCGCGCGGCCAAAAACTTCGCTTGAAGCTTGCCGCACGGCCCATGGCGGTGGCAGCTCGCCAGATGATCGTTCACCATTCCTACCGACTGCATCAAGGCATACATCGTCGTCGGCCCGACAAACCGGAATCCGCGCGCTTTGAGCGCCTTCGACATGGAGATGGAAACGGCAGTCTGCGCGGGAACCACACCATGGCTCGCCCATCGTGTCTCTCCATCTGGACGCTCGGCAAACCCCCAAAGGAAATCTGCAAGCGTTTGCTCGTCCCGCAGCGAGAGATAGGCTTGCGCTGACAAAATCGCGCCCTCGATCTTCAATCGATTGCGCACAATACCCGCATCAGCCATCAGACGCGCCACGTCGTGATCCCCATACCCTGCAATTTTTTCTGCATCGAAACCATCAAATGCGGCCCGAAAATGGTCCCTCTTCCGCAGAATTGTCAGCCACGACAGACCGCTCTGAAATCCCTCAAGAATAAGCTTTTCAAACAACGCCACCTCGTCGCCTTGCGGTACGCCCCATTCGGTGTCGTGATACAAGGTATACGCAGGGTCGGATAACCCGGGCCATGTGCAGCGCGTCGGTTCCATGCGCCTAACCCGCAGCCTTGGGCGCAAGCCGCGCGACATCATCCGCATCCGGCACCACACTAACCCCACCCGCCGTCAACCCAACGCCCTTGGCCGCAAACTCAGCCACCCGGTCCAACCGCAGCATCGCCAATCCCTGAATGCCAGCGCTCGACCCCATCTCCCCGATGACAACCTCGCCCGCGAGTACGTCGGCCCCAGCCGCCGGTAACGCCGCATCGCCCGTCACCCTGATAATCCGCTTACGCGCCGTCCCGCGATGCTCCATCCGCGCCACGATCTCCTGGCCGACGTAACACCCCTTGGTGAACGACACCCCGGCCAACTGGTCAAACAACGCCTCGTGCGCAAACGCATCACCGAACGAATAATCCTTGCCCCCCTCAGGCACTCCGAGGGAAATCCGGTGGGCGTGATAGGCGTCGTAAGCCGCCGCATCGAAACCGGTGGGTGTAACGGTAATGTCGCGGCCACCAAGCGCACTCAGTCGTGGATCGGAAAAACCGTCTTTGGACGCTGGCCATACGGC
>JANOVN010000125.1:0-8516 GCA_031417455.1 Hyphomicrobiaceae bacterium
GCTCAAGGCTGGCGTGGGTCCGCTAGTTCCACAAATAGCAGCGCCTTGCTCAGTCGGGCTGCGTTGCCCGCTTCGCTCGCGTCTGACATCCGTTCCCACTTTCTAAGACGCCTCCGGAAAGCGCCCCTCACGAAACGGACACCGCCAGAATACGGGTGCGCGATAGGCGCGGGGATAACTATTTTTGCGGCTTCTTTGGTGTCGCTTTGGATTTGGTCAGGAGCGGGCCGTAGACGATGGCAAAACCTATGAACGCCAGAACCCACGCCATGGCCGAGAGGTGCAGCATCGGTTGGCGGGCGACGTCGAAAGCAGCGATCAGGCGAGCCATGACGGCAACGAAGGCTGCCGTGTAGATACCTTGGATGCTGCGGGAGGCGGTCAGTTCGTGGCCGGTGTGGCCAAGGCTCGCCCGGGTCATGACCGCGAGCGTCATCAGCGAGATCGCGCCAGTCGTCCAGGCGTGCAACGCGCCGGTTGGAAGGATCAC
This sequence comes from Hyphomicrobiaceae bacterium, assembly GCA_031417455.1. Lineage (GTDB taxonomy): Bacteria > Pseudomonadota > Alphaproteobacteria > Rhizobiales > Hyphomicrobiaceae > JANXVY01. The sequence continues at coordinate 491 of JANOVN010000125.1, forward strand.
GTCCGGGCGCAAAATTGCAAGTGCCAGCAGCACGAAACCCAGCGGCACAAACGCATAGGCGACGTGAAGGATCAAGACGAGCGGTTCGGCAGCGGTGCGATAGCCTGTCCAGCGAGCAAGGCGGGCGGCATGGAGTGCGCCGGCGGCGAGCGATATCCAGGCGGTAACGGCGCTTGCCGGGGCAGCGATCCACGCGACGAGCGCCAGCGCCGCAGCGGCGATGGTTCCAAGGTCGAACCGGTCGAAAGGGGCTGGAAGCGGGCCGGGACCGAGGCGTGCCAGCCAATTGCGGGTGAAGCTGGGTATGATCCGGCCACCGATCACCATGATCAACATCACGGTGGCGGCGACCCCGGCGCGAACGGCGTGGCCTTGGCCCAGCCCAAACTGGGCTTCGATGTGGAATGCGGCGTTGGCCCCAAACAGCACAGCGATCAGCGCGAGGACTTTGAGGTTGTTCATCTGCTTGGAGGCGATGATTTCGCGGGCGACAATGGCTCCGAGCAACGCCAGAAATCCAAGGTCGATGACGGCCGCGATTTTGGCACCGATCAAGGCAGAAACCAATATTGCGATGCGGCCGGCAAGCCAAAGCGTCACCAGTGCCAGGAGCGGGCGGCCGGTGACAGGCAGCCGACCGGTCCAGTTGGGAACGGCGGTGAGGAGGAAGCCCGCCGCAATCGCCGGGACGTAGCCAAAAATCAGTTCATGTCCATGCCATTGAATGGGTGTGAGGGCGGTCGGCAAGGATATGGAGCCCGCGAGAAACGGCAGCCAAAGGGCAATGGCGATGGCCGCCCAGATTGCGCCGAACAGGAAGAATGGGCGGAAGCCGAAGCTCAGGAGTGCAGGGCCGCGATAGTCGCGGATCTGTTGGGCGGAGGTCGCCATGGGGCAGGTTACCTTGCGTTGGAGATCGTCACCCAGCGATGGGTGCGTCGGAGCCCGTGTACTGGCTTTGAGCGACCCCAAGCGCCAATTGGCTGCACGCGGTTTGCGGTTCGCCTGACAGATCTTCGATGGGGAATTCGGCAGCCAATCCCCCGGCGAAGTGCCGCCAGCTTTCTAGGTTGGTCGCGGGAACGGCGATCAGGACTGGAATGTTGCGCGTTAAAGCTTCGACGATCAGCGGGCGAAAGCCACCGCCTTCGGCTTCGGTCTTACCGAATTTGTTGACCACCAACAGGTCGCAGTTTTCATCGAGCGACCGCGTTGCCAGTTCGAGTGCGTAAACGAGCTGGGCAACGGCGAGCATGCAGCCACGCGCGAGCGGGCCGCGATCTTCGGAGATTTCGACCTGTTCGCCGCTGCCGAGGTCTTCCAAGATCATGTCGCAGCGGGAACGGCCAGCACGGGTTTTGCCGATCTGAACCATGCCGGCGAGCGCGAACCCCTCCGAAACGAGGTGCCCGCATATGTCGAGCAACAAGCCGTCGACGCGGCTGCCGCTGGCGTAGGTCAGGACGGTGATCGGTGCGAGCGGCGACAAACGGGACATGACTGCCAATCCTTGGTGCGTCAGGCTTTGGATGATAGATCCGCAGACGGCGTGCAGCAAGGCGCGCCATCCGCGTGGGGAAAGTCGAGAGCGGCGAAAGCTGCCAGTGCCTGACGGCGCACCGCGCTCTGGGGCTCGGCTGGTTCAACAATGCGCTGGTCGATGGTGACGAGGCGGTCGCGCTCGCCGATGGATGAGACGTGGGGCACGAGTTCGTGGAGCAGCCCGTCGTTCATACCGTAAATCCAGCCGTGAATGTGGAGGTTGTTCCCCTTGGTCCAAGCCTTTTCGATGATCGGCGTGGCCGCTAGGCGTCTCACCTGCATCTCGATATTGATTTCGCACATGCGGTCGATGCGGCGTTCCACGCCGGGGATCGCGTCGAAAATCGCCCGGTGCTTGTGGTAAAGCATCGAGATCGGTTGCAGCCAATGATCGACGAGGGCACCGCGTTCGCAGCTCATCGCGCGTCGGACGCCACCGCAACCGTAGTGGCCGCAAACGATCACGTGTTCAATTCTGAGTTCTTCGATGGCGAACTCAAGAACGGCGAGAACATTCATATCGCTGGTGTGGACGACGTTGGCGATGTTGCGATGGACGAACACCTCGCCGGGGTCGAGCCTGAGGACGTCGTTGGCGGTGACGCGGCTGTCGGAGCAACCAATCCAGAGGTATCGCGGCGTTTGCTGTTCGGCCATCCGCCGGAAGAAATGCGGATCGTCGACGGTTTTCTGGTGCGCCCAGGCGACGTTACGATCCAGCAGATGATCGAGTGACGGCTGGTCGTGCTTCGAGGGCTGATCAGCTCGACTCATGGGGTCCTCCGCTTGCGCCACCGCATGAGCATCCCGACGACACCGCCGGAGCTGGGTCCAGGTCGCGGGCGAGGGACCAGCGGACCATGCTTTCCAGGCAGGTGGCCGCTGGCGTGTGAGAGCGTTCGAGTGCGGTCGTGAGGGCCAGCCAATCTTCATCGGAGCCCGCATTGGCAAACCGCTGAGCCGCACCCGAGACGTATTCGCCCACGGTTTCGCCGTGAGGCAAGCGGGCTGCTTCGACGCGCGCGACGAGCAAGAGGTCGCCAAGCGAGATCAGCGTTGCGGACGCCATTTGCTCGTCTTGCAGTTGGGTCATGATCGTGCCGAGAAGCATGGCGTTATCTCATTGCAGGAGGGATGTATCGGACGAGGCGAGTTCAATTCCCTCGATGGTCGCGCGACCGGCCAGCAAGCCGATGTATTGGCGCACAGCGGTGCGGTGGACCCGTTCGGACAGGTAGGTGGCGATGCGGTCTTGGACCATTTCAAACGGAAGTTGCCGTCCGGTTTCGCGGCGGGCGACGTAAACGACGTGGAAGCCATAGCGGGTTTCGACGGGCTTGCCGTGGACTTGGCCGATAGGCATGCCGGCCAGGGCGGATTCAAACTCCGGCACCGTTTGACCCGGGCCGATCTGGCCGAGGTTGCCGCCGACTTCCTTGGATGGGCAGGCGGAGTGTGCAAGCGCGAACGTGGCGAAGTTGGTTGGCGTCGCCTTCAAAAGTTCGATGATCGCTTCGGCCTGCAAGCGGGCTTCATCCCGGCCGATGGTGTCTTTCGGGGCGGCGGCCAACAGAATGTGGGCGGCTTCGAAGATGTCGGGAGAGCGGAAGCGGGCGCGGTTTTGGGCGTAGTAGCGTTGGCAGCCCTCGATATCGGCTTGGGGAAGCGTGACCTCCCGCGCGACGAGCGCGTTGATGAGCGCTTCGTCGTCGGTTTCGCGGCGGCCCTCGGCGTCGCAAGCCGGGGTGGCTTGGATGTGCAGCCGCTTGGCTTCTTGCAGGAACAGTTCCCGGATGGCAAGCGCGCGGGCAGCAGCCTTCCAGGCGTCCACCGGGCTGGACGCTGGATGGTTTTGGATTTCGCGCGCGATCGCGGCCTTCTGGATCACCACCGCGTTGACGCTGACGACTTGCGGCTTGGCGGCGCTGATGACCGATTTGACGGAGCAGGTGGCTGTCTGGCTCATGGGTGCTTACTCCGCTGGCAGGTTGGCTTGGGGCAGGTTGGCTTGGCGCTGGGCGCGAGCGCCTAGCGGTTGGCGGGTGCGTACAACCTGATAGCCTCGGCGTCCGAGATACCAAACCGGTGCAGACCAGACGTGGACCAAGCGGCTGAACGGGAACAGCAGGAAGATCGACATGCCAAGCACGAGGTGGACGAGGTAAGGCCAGTCGAGCGATTGCAGCGTTTTGGCGTCGACGGGTTGCAGGGTGAGTATCCCCTGGGCCCAATGGGCGAGCGTGATCATGGCCGAGCCGTCCGAATGTTGGAACGAGAACGGCAGAGTGGCGAGGCCGAGACAGAGCTGGACCCACAAGATGATGAGAATTGCGCGGTCCATGAAGGTGGAGGTGGCGCGGACACGGGCGTCGAACAAGCGGCGCATCAGCAGCATGGTCAGGCCGATGAAGCAAACCACACCGAAGATGCCGCCGGCAACGATGGCGATCAGCTGCTTTTGCTCGACCGTGATTAAGCGGGTGTAGATCGAGGCGGGGGTAAGAAGACCGACGGCGTGGCCGAAGAACAGGGCCAGGATGCCGATGTGGAACAGGTTCGAGCCCCAGGTCAACTGACGTTTGCGCAACATCTGGCTCGAACCGGCGCGCCAGGTATAGGGCTCGCGGTCAAAGCGGATGAGGCTGCCGACCAGGAATGTGGTGAGGCAGAAATAGGGGAACCAGACGAACAGGACTTGGAAGATATAGTCGCGCATGGCATTGGCTCCAATGAGTGCTTCTCGTCAAAAGTGTGAGCGGTGTTCTGAAACGAAGCACTGCAAGACGGAGAGCTGAGGCTGGACTGCAAACCGGCCTCAGGCGCGTGGATGACGCGACGATGAGACGATGGTTTGCGGGCGCGCCCCAGGGATGGGTTCAAGCCCGGGCGCTGGGCGCCGCGCCTGACGCAATTTCGAGGACAGGCCGTCCTTGCCACAGGCGTCCGTCGCAGCACCAGGGCCAAACAGGACTTCCTCTTCCTCCCACGCTGCATCGAGCGCTTCGAGGTCGTCGGGTTCTGGGTCGGGTTCGGCCAGGAGGCGGGCCAGCGTGTCTTGGTCGGGTTTGGCTTTGGCGAGCGAGAGCAGGGATTTGAACACGGCCGCATACGGCGACTGGCGCTTGCGCAACCGTTCGTTGAGGGCCGCGAATACGTGCGCTGGTTGGCCGATCAGTTCGATGGCATCGGCGGGCTTGAGTGTCGCTGCGTACTCGAGAAACAGCGGCAGGAAGTCGGGCAGTTCGGTCGTCGTTGGAACGTAGCCGCCGTCTTCGTAGACCTTGATGAGATCGACCATCGCCTGACCTCTGTCACGGCTTTCGCCGTGGACATGTTCAAACAGATGCAGCGAGAGCGACCGGGTGCGGTCAAACAGCAGAATGTAGCGCTCCTGCGCGTCCATCAGATCGCCCTGCGCAAGGCTGTCGATCAGGCCGTCAAGGGCGGCCAGATCCGTCCGTTTGAGTACGCCCTCGTGGCGGATGACCGACTTCAGTTGGGACGTTGCCGCGACCAGGTCGTCAGTCGGATAGGTGAGGAGTGCGGAAAGGACTTTTAGCGTTTTCATCTCAGACCCCCACCTTGTTTTTTGCTTTAACGCCGCCAAACAGGTTCACCTTCGTATCGCTGGGCGAACACCCGTCGCCGAACGTAAAGCCGCAACTTCCGCGCAGTTCGTAGGCGTCCTGCGTGACTTCGCGGTGGGTCGTTGGGATGACGAACCGGTCCTCATAGTTGGCGATGGCCATAATGTGGTACATCTGTTCGATCTGGAGACCGGTCAGTCCCACGCGCTTGGCGATAGCTTCATCGATGACACCGTCCACCGTTTTGGACCGCATGTAGGCGCGCATGGCGAGCATGCGTTCCAGACCGGCGGCAATCGGCTCCTCATCGCCTGCGGTGAGCAGGTTGGCGAGGTAACGCAGCGGGATGCGCAACGAGCGGACGTCGGGCATGCCGCCGTCGGTCCCCATGGCACCAGCCTGCGACGCTGCCGTGATCGGCGACAGCGGCGGAACGTACCAGACCATCGGCAAGGTGCGGTATTCAGGATGCAGCGGGAACGCGACCTTCCACTCCATCGCCATTTTCCAGATCGGCGATTGGCGCGCGCCTTCAAGCCATGCTTCCGGCACGCCATCCAAGCGTGCCTGAGCAATGACGGCTGGATCGTTAGGATCCATGAAGACTTTCATCTGCGCGGCGTAGAGATCCTTCTCGTCGGCGACGCTGGCGGCTTCCTCGATGCGGTCGGCGTCGTAGAGCATGACGCCGAGATAGCGGATGCGGCCAACGCACGTTTCCGAGCACACCGTCGGCTGGCCCGATTCAATGCGGGGGTAGCAGAAAATGCACTTCTCGGATTTGCCAGACGACCAGTTGTAATAGATCTTCTTGTAGGGGCAGGCGGAGACGCACATGCGCCAGCCGCGGCACTTGTCCTGGTCGATGAGGACGATGCCGTCTTCCTCGCGTTTGTAGATCGCGCCCGACGGGCAGGCTGCCGCGCACGCCGGATTGAGGCAATGCTCGCACAGGCGCGGCAGGTACATCATGAAGGTGTTTTCGAACTGGCCGTACATCTCTTTTTGAATGCCTTCGAAGTTGGCATCCTTGGAGCGCTTGGCGAATTCGCCGCCGAGAATTTCTTCCCAGTTGGGACCCCACTCGATCTTTTCCATCCGCTCGCCGGTGATCAGCGAACGGGGGCGCGCCGTCGGGAACGCTTCGAGTTCGGGCGCTTTTTGCAGGTGCTCGTAGTCGAACGTGAAGGGCTCATAATAATCGTCGATTTCGGGCAGGTCTGGGTTGGCGAAGATGTTTGCCAGAATGCGCCACTTGCCGCCGATCTTGGGCTCGATCTTGCCGTTACGCTTGCGCTTCCAGCCGCCGTTCCACTTGTTCTGGTTTTCCCAGTCCTTGGGATAGCCAATGCCGGGTTTGGTTTCGACGTTATTGAACCAGGCGTATTCCATGCCTTCGCGGTTGGTCCAGACGTTCTTGCAGGTGACCGAGCAGGTATGACACCCGATGCACTTGTCGAGGTTGAGTACCATGGCGATTTGAGCGCGGATTTTCATTGGGGTGTTTCCTTTTTACTCGGCAGCGCTGGCGTGGTGTTTGGCGGCATTGGCGTCCGAATACGGGCGCTCCAGCCAATCGATGATCTTCATCTTGCGCACGATCACGAACTCGTCGCGATTGGTGCCGATGGTGCCGTAATAATTAAAGTCGTAGGCGAGTTGCGCGTAGCCCCCGATCATGTGGGTGGGGTTCAACACGATGCGGGTCACCGAGTTATGGATGCCGCCGCGGTTGCCGGTCGTCTCCGAGCCGGGCACGTTCACGATTTTCTCCTGGGCGTGATACATCATGACCATGCCCTCCTTGACGCGCTGGGAGACCACCGCGCGGGCTACAAGTGCGCCGTTGTGGTTGAAGGCTTCCACCCAGTCGTTGTCGACGATGCCGACTTGTTTAGCGTCGGTTTCGCTCATCCAGATGCAAGGCCCGCCGCGCGACAGCGTGAGCATCATCAGATTGTCGGTGTAGGTCGAGTGAATGCCCCACTTCTGGTGCGGGGTGATGAAGTTGAGCGCGATCTGCTTTTCGCCGTTTGGCTTGTGGTTCCAGACGGGTTTGACGGCGCGCATGTCAACGGGCGGGCGGTAAACGCATAGCCCCGCGCCGAACGCACGCATCCACAAATGATCCTGGTAGAGTTGCTGGCGGCCGGTAAGGGTGCGCCACGGGATCAGTTCGTGGACGTTGGTGTAGCCGGCGTTGTAGCAGACCTTTTCGCTTTCAAGGCCAGACCAGGTGGGTGCGGAAATGATCTTGCGCGGTTGGGCGACGACATCGCGGAAACGGATCTTTTCGTCTTCCTTGGGCAGGGCGAGATGGGCGTGTTCGCGGCCAGTGGTTTTCGACAGCGCTTCCCAAGCTTTGACCGCGACTTCACCGTTGGTTTCGGGTGCCAGCATCAAGATGACTTCGGTCGCGTCGATGTCGGAGACGATGCGGGCGAGCCCCTTGTTCGCGCCTTGCGTGTGGACGCCGTTGAGGGCCTTGAGGTGCTCGACCTCGGCCCCCGTTTTCCACGCCATGCCCTTCACGCCGTTGCCGATCTTGTCCATCAGCGGGCCGAGCGCCGTGAAGCGCTCGTAGGTCGCTGGATAGTCGCGCTCGACGACCATCACCAGCGGCATCGTCTTGCCGGGAATGGGTTCGCACTCGCCCTTCTTCCAGTCCTTGGGCTCGAAAGCTTGTGCGATCTCGTTGGGGCTGTCGTGCTTGATCGGGTTGAGGACAACGTCCTTTTCCTTGCCCAGCACTTCTGGCGCTACCGCTGAAAAGGCCTTGGCGATGCCTTTGTAGATTTCCCAGTCGCTGCGGGCTTCCCAGGCAGGATCGACCGCGCTCGTCAGCGGATGGATGAAGGGGTGCATGTCGGATGTATTGAGGTCGTTCTTTTCATACC
>JANOVN010000126.1:0-6653 GCA_031417455.1 Hyphomicrobiaceae bacterium
CATGCCGGGTCCGCGCCTGACGCGTCCACCGGCGCACGGGTCACGCCGATTTTCCAGACAGCATCTTTTGTTTTCAACGACGCCGACCATGCGGCCAGCTTGTTTGGGCTTGAGGCCTTCGGCAACATTTACACCCGCATCACCAACCCGACGCAGTCCGTGCTGGAAAGCCGGGTCGCGGCCCTCGAAGGCGGCACAGCGGCGCTTGCCGTGGCATCAGGCCACGCTGCCCAATTTTTAGCCCTTCACACTTTGCTGGAACCGGGCGACGAGTTCATCGCCGGACGCCAGCTTTATGGCGGCTCGGTCAATCAATTCAATCAATCGTTCAAGAAATTCGACTGGCACGTCGTATGGGCCGACAGCACCGATCCAGAGTCGTTTGCCCGCGCCATCACGCCCAAGACCAAAGCCATCTTCTGCGAGTCGATCTGCAACCCCGGCGGCGTCATCGCCGACCTTCCCGCGATCGCGGCTATCGCCAAGACGGCCGGCATCCCGTTCATCGTCGATAACACAATGGCCTCGCCCTACCTGTGCCGTCCCAAGGAGCATGGGGCCGATATCGTCGTTGCAAGCCTCACCAAGTTCATGGGCGGTCACGGCAATTCCATCGGTGGCGTGATTGTCGATTGCGGCACTTACGATTGGCTGGGCTCGAAGATCCGCTACAAAACTCTGGTCGATCCCAACCCGAGCTACAACGGCATGCGGCTCGCAGAGACTTTCGGCAACTTCGCCTTCGCGATTGCCTGCCGTGTGATGGGCCTGCGCGATCTGGGCCCTGCCATCGCGCCGATGAACGCCTTCCTGATCCTGACCGGCATCGAAACCCTGCCGCTGCGCATGGCCAAGCACTGCGAGAACGCGCTCGCCGTTGCTCAATACCTCGAAAGGCATCCGGGCGTCGCCTGGGTCAACTACGCAGGCCTCCCCACCAACGCTTCCTACGCCTTGCAACAGACGCTTTGCCCCAAGGGCGCAGGCGCTGTCTTCACGTTCGGCCTCAAGGGTGGCTACGAAGCGGGTAAGCGTCTTTGCTCGGAGTTGAATCTGTTCAGCCTGCTGGCCAACATCGGCGATACGCGCTCGCTCGTCATTCACCCCGCCTCGACCACCCACCGGCAGCTCACCAACGAGCAGCGCGCGGCAGCGGGTGCTGGTGACGAAGTCATCCGACTTTCCATCGGCATCGAAGACAAAGACGACATCATTGCCGATTTAGAACAGGCCTTGGCGAAGGTTGGGTAAGCGGCCCGCATGATTTCTTCAGAAATGAAGCTTGCTCAGCGGCGTGAGACGCACCAAGTCCAACACGTGAAGATTTAGCTGGAGAGAGAGAGCATGACCGTTATCATTCCCCGCGACGCTTTCGTCGTGGTTGCCGACGGCACCGGTGCGCGGTTTTTTCGTAATTCCGGCGCACAAGGGGCGATTTTACTTACGTCCGAAGGCAACCTCCAACCCGTTCATCTTGAGAACGATGGCCCCTCCGGCAAACGTCCGCCTGAGTCGAGCCAGCAGGATACCGACGAGGCCACGTTTGCCAAACAACTGGCGAAGGACCTTTATCGTCGCGCGCACTCTGGCGAGTTTGCAGCACTTGTCCTCATCGCAGATCCTCGAACCTTGGGTCAAATTCGTCCCATCCTGCATAAAGAAGTCCAGGATCGTATCGTGTTAGAGCACGCCAAAACGCTGACCAAAGCTTCAGTTGCTGATATTCAGAAAGCGTTGAGTTAGGCCAAGGTGGCTTAAAATCAACCCATCGCTACATCGAAATAAACCTGCGCCACGGGCATCTGGAACGCGACGGCCTCAAGCACCAGCTTGTCATCGCCCTTCGTCAGCACGTCGGTTTCCCAACCGCCGGGCACACGGCGGTAATGCTCGACCCGCATCTGGTCCTGATATGCGATCACGATGTGTCGCATCGTAGGGATCAGCTTATATAAATCGAGCTTATCGCCGCGATCGTAATCCATGGTCGAGGGTGACAGCACTTCGACGATCACCAGTGGGTCGATGATATAATTACGTGTCTCCGACACCGTATCCGTTGGCCCACACCGAACGACGACATCGGGCCTCGTTTTGTCGACACCCTGCATGTTGTCGCTGATCTGGACGCGCATTCCCCCCTGATACGTCCGGCAACCGCGCTTATCCATCGCAAGCTTAAGCGGCGCGCCGATGTTGCTGGCAATCTGCTCATGCCGCTGATTGGAATTCGTCGTCATGACGATCTGCCCATCAACCAACTCAAACACGGCATCGTCGGCCTGATGTTCAACGAACACGTCGAAATCGGCAATCGTAACGGGGACCACCTTCTGAACACGTGTCGACATGAGGCCTCCGATGAAGGTTCCTTTTACCACAGCCCAACCACCTGGCGAAATCCCAGCTACGATGACGCCAAGCACCCCGCCTCACATCCGATCCGGCTCGCGGGCTTCCGTGGCGAGCGCTGCTACGGCGTCCACCAATGACATCGGCGTGTTGTCCTGGCTGCCGAAACGGCGGACGGCCACGGATTTTTCTTCCGCTTCGCGTTTGCCGACGGTCAGGATCACGGGCACCTTCATGAGGCTGTGCTCGCGGATTTTGTAGCCGATTTTCTCGTTGCGCAGATCGGCTTCGACGCGCAGGCCGGCTGCCTTGCAGGCCGCAACGACCTCCATGGCATAGTCGTTGGCGTCCGACACGATGGGGCAGACCATGACCTGGAGCGGCGAGAGCCAGAGCGGGAACGCGCCTGCGTAGTTCTCGATCAAGATGCCGGTGAAGCGTTCCAGCGAGCCAAACATGGCGCGGTGGATCATGACCGGCGTCACCTTGTTTGAGTGCTCGTCGATGTAGAACGCGCCAAGGCGACTTGCCAGGTTGAAATCAACCTGGGTGGTGCCGCATTGCCAGTCGCGCCCGATGGCGTCCTTCAGCACGTACTCGAGTTTCGGCCCGTAGAACGCGCCTTCGCCGGGATTGATCTCGGTCTTGATGTTGCGGTTGCCGGCGGTGCGCTTGACCTCGTCGAGTACGTCGCCCAGCGCCTTTTCGGCCTTGTCCCAGAGGTCATCGGAGCCAACGCGCTTTTCGGGCCGGGTTGATAGCTTGATGACGATGTCGCTGAAGCCGAAGTGCTCATAGATCGACAGCATGAGATCGTTGATCGCGAGGCACTCGGCCATGATCTGATCTTCGGTAATGAAGACGTGGGCGTCGTCCTGCGTAAAGTGGCGTACGCGTAGCAGTCCGTGGAGCGCGCCGGACGGCTCGTAACGGTGAACCTTGCCGAATTCGCCGATGCGAAGCGGGAGATCGCGATAGCTCTTCAGTCCGTGCTTGAAGATCTGAACGTGCCCGGGGCAATTCATCGGCTTGCAACAGAACACACGTTTGTCTTCGGTCTCGGTCACGAACATATGGTGGGAATAGTTCTCCCAGTGGCCGGACAGCTCCCAGAAGTGCTTGTCCATAAAGTCTGGCGTGTTGACCTCGACGTAGCCTGCGGTCTCCATGCGGCGGCGCATATAGTTGATGAGCGTCAGAAACAGCGTCCAGCCCTTGGCGTGCCAGAACACCGAGCCCGGCGCTTCCTCCTGGAAGTGGAACAGGTCCATCTCGCGACCGAGCTTGCGGTGGTCGCGCTTTTCGGCCTCCTCGATCTGCTTGAGGTGGGCTGCCAAATCTTCTTCGGTCGCCCACGCAGTTCCATAAATGCGCTGGAGCTGCGGCTTGGTTGAATCGCCGCGCCAGTATGAGCCGGCGAATTTCATCAGCTTGAACGCTTTGCCGATCTGTCCGGTCGCCGTCATGTGCGGGCCGCGGCACAGGTCGAGCCAGCTACCCTGCTTGTAGATGTTGAGGTTTTGATCCGCTGGAATGGCGTCGATCAGTTCGCCCTTGAAGACCTCGCCTTTTTCCGCGAAGTGGGCCTTGGCCTTGTCGCGCGACCAGACTTCCTTGGTAAAGGCTGCATTCTTGGCGATGATTGCCGCCATTGCCTTTTCGATCTTGGCGAGATCTTCGGGCTGGAACGGCTCGGCTTTGGCGAAGTCGTAGTAAAACCCGTTCTCGATCACCGGGCCGATGGTCACTTGCGTACCCGGCCAGATCTGCTGCACGGCTTCGGCCATGACGTGGGCCGCGTCGTGGCGGATCAACTCCAATGCTTCTGGGTCGGTGCGCGAGACGAACTTGATCGTCGCATCGTCCGTGATCGGGTCGGCGAGATCGGACAGCTTGCCGCCCAACACCATGGCGACCGTGCGCTTGGCCAAAGAGGGTGAGATCGACTTGGCGACCTCCAAACCGGTCATCCCGGCCTTGATCTGGCGCGTGGCCCCATCGGGCATCGTCAAAACGAGTTCGTGTGCGGCGTCCGCCATAGTGCTCATCTCCTCTCACTCGCTGCCTACCATGCAGGTAAGAAATTGAGTGCCGCTTGTGCGGTGGCGGGCGAAGAGTGTCAAGACTCCACCGATTTGTCTTTAATTGTTGGCAATTGGGTGAGGGATTGGCAACCATCTGTCCGTAGGGTGAGGGAACTTCATGCGCTCCATTGCCCCAAGCCGACCGGATGACAACCCGCCATGACGACCCAGCACCTGTTGATTGCCAAGAGCATGCGGATGGTTCATGGCAAGCTCCGCCCGTTTATCGAGGTTAAAGCCGAACTGGAGCCGACGGCCAAAGCGTTTCTGCTGGAGCACTTTGCGAGCGAAACCTTGTTTCGTCGCACGGCCTATACCAACGGCTTTGCCGACGGCGGGCTGCAGGCCAGCCCCCCGCTCGCGCGCATGTTATCAAACTTCGTCAAGAACGACGCCTGTCCCGAGATTACCGTCAAAACGCTCACCTCCGGCCAGAAATACGAAGGCGCGGGGCTGTGGGATATTCAATGCTTCGACTTCATCGCCAAGCGTTCGTTCGACGCCTTGTGCGAGTTGGCCGCAGGCGCCAGCGGATTTGAAACGCCGGAAATCTATGCGGGCTTCGGCGCCCCCGCAGACCTAGCCGCCTTCGCCACCAACACCGCGCTTGAGATGGCGGCCGCTCCAGCGCCCGTAACGGTAAGCGGCGTACAGCGGATGGCGGACGCCGCGTAAGTCCGGCACCGGATCATAGCCGTGCGTGCCCCACGGCTGACAGCGCGCCAGACGTGAAACTGTCAGCCAGAACCCCTTCCAAGCGCCGTTTTTGTCGATCGCGGCCAGCGCATAATCCGAACACGTCGGCAAATGCCGGCACGGCCAGCCCAGCCACGGCCGCAACGTCCACTGATAGGCGTGGACGGGGGCTTTGAGCAGAGCGGACATCAACTGGCTGATCATCGTCATCTGCCGATCCAAATCATTCAGCCGCTGCCTTGGCTTCGATTTCGCTGAGCGCTTTATCGACGGCATCGAAGACGATCATGACTGCGTCGTGGCGATGTTTGTAGTCCCGCACCGGTTCCAGAACCCCCAGGTCGGCCCACTTGCCCGAGGGCGGCGCGCCGTTTTCCTTGAGCATGAGGCGCATGGTGCGTGCGACGGCGCGGATCTCCTCGGGCGTCGAGCCGACGATCTGGCGCCCCATGATCGAGGAAGCCGCCTGCCCCAACAGGCAGGCTTTCACTGTCTGTCCATAGTCGCTGACACGACCGTCCGTCACGTTGACATCAACACTCACTTCCGAGCCGCATAACCGCGAACGCGCACTTGCCGTCGCCTGGGGTGCTGCCAGCCGTTGAACCCGCGCGATATTGCCCGCGAGATCAAGGATCTTCGTGTTGTAGATGTCATCGAGATCGGCCATGCGCGATAAACCCATCATTCTGGCTGGAGCGTGATGCTTGCCCTGCGCCTGTCGCAATCCTATACGACGGAACTAGGGCCTGTCGTCAGTTATGGTTTGGAGCTGGATGAGGTTAAAAGTGGTTGGATGCAAGGAGCTTTGCGCAGCCGATACGGTCAGTATCGGCAAACGAAGCGACGCGGCAGACGGGCATTTTTAACCTCACCGCTACGCGGCGTGGCGCTTTTAGCCGGGGACTGCGTTGCTTTTCCTAGCAAGCCAGTAAGGCTTGCATCGTCAAGCGCCTGCTCCTCGGCCAAAATCGCACACGTCCAGCCCGAACCCACACCTGACGACAGGCCCTAATCCCCGGTCGCTGGTTTCGCAACCATCGGTCATCGAACGCTGCCATGCGGCGCATTCCCAACCGGTGTAGTCCATGACCCAGTCAACGTCTCCCTTTGCGCCGCGCGGCACCGCTCGCGAGGTCGAGCGTGGTCACCAGTTCCAGCCCAAATTCGACGCCGAAGGCCTAATTCCGGCCATCGTTACTGACGCAACAACCGGTGACGTCCTCATGTTTGCCTGGATGAACGCGCAAGCGCTGGCTCTCACCATCGAGCAGCGGGTGGCTCACTTCTACAGCCGTTCGCGGGCAAAGCTTTGGAAAAAGGGCGAGGAAAGCGGCAATTTCCTGCAGGTCACCGAAATGCGCACCGATTGCGACCAGGACGTTGTGATCGTCAAGGTCCACGTCGACGGAGCGGGTGCTGCCTGCCACACGGGATCACGCTCCTGCTTTTACAGGAGCGTGCCGTTGGGGGCCCCACCTAGCGGCAGCATGGCTTTGCGCGACGTGGATTGAACAACGC
>JANOVN010000127.1:0-5623 GCA_031417455.1 Hyphomicrobiaceae bacterium
ACACGGGAAGCTAAGAAAGAATTCGAAGTTCAGGAACCAAGCCGTTCAAGACGTTAGAAAAATGGCTCAGCTCATCGTGTCGTAGAAATATCCAGACCACAGAATTTCGACTACCCGTTCCCAATGCCTGGGGGAGACGCGGCGAATGGGCAGTAGCGATCCGTGATCAAACGGAAAAACGAGTTGGTTGTATTTTGATCCAAGTCGAACATGCGACACATTGGAATGGTCACCAACTGCGCTTAGTCTGACGGCGATCCATGGACCATGGTCTAAGGCACCCCGGACTACGCTATAGAGACGTGGTTGATTTTGACCTAGGGACGGCCATACTTGAGCCCTCGGCTGCTTTCAACGCAGGACAGAAGCAACTGGTCAACACGCGCGCTCCGGCCTTGTGAGGGGGACAACGCAAACCGGGCAACGCGCTGAAAATGCGTGCTAATTGTGACATGTGGGCTCGAATTGTAAGTCCGGATCGAGGTTTGAAATAGTCGCTCAGCTCGTTGAACAGAGCGGGCCACATGCAGAACCATTGGGTGGGTACTGTGCGGGTCCGCCAAACCCGACCTATGGCGCAGCCGCGATCATCGGGGGGCCCTTCTCCCTGGGTTAATATGCGCAATAATTTTTTTCTGATTGCCGTCGTGGGACTGCGCTAAGCATCTGAGCAGCGATCAATTTCACAGGTTTGGGTGCCGCCGGGTGCCTGTGTTATCGGCTGGCTAGGGCACGTTCCGATCCTACGGAATCGGAATGGGGTTCCAATCAGCCGAACCGGCTTTTCAGCGTCAAGTCTCGGCCAAGAGTTACATCGCCGTTGGCAGCGTTCGAGCATCGCCGCTGGAATGATCGGTGTTACTGGCGCTTCTTGGACCGCGTCTTCGTCGGCTTAGCAGGCGTTAGACGACCTGCCTCGATCTGGTCGCGCGAAAGGGCAGGTACGGGTGCAAACGACGGCGCTAACGGCACGAACGGAAATGCGGTTTCGAGCGCGGTCTGGTCCTTGCCCGGTAGATCGGGCCAGGACGCGGCCGCCTGGACCTTTTTATCGAGCGTTACGCGCATGACTTTGCCCGGCTCCTTTAACGTCCGGCAACTGCCAGTGTCGGAGCACATCTTGACTGAGCCTTCGAGTAAGAGAACCCAGGTCGCGCCATTGGGGCGAATGCAGATATCGAACACGGTCCCGCGCACTGAAAGCGACGCTGTCGGTGTCTTGATGACGTAGGCGGGCTTCGCCGCAACACCGGTGACGAAACGGAACGTGCCTTTGATCAAGTTGATGACAATCGACCCGTTCGACGACGCCGGATCATAGACGAACTTGTCGAGCGCCATGCGCGCACCAGGACCCAACGCGAGTTTCGTATCATCCTTGAATTTAAGTTCGCCCAGGCTGTCGGCACCGACTTCGATGACTTCGTCGAGCTTGACGGGATCATCCTTCTGCAACCGACGGGTATGGCCAGCAAAGGCAGCGGTCACGTCGTTTTTGATCGCAACCGCCGACCCAATGGGCTCACCGGGAGCCGCTGCATGAGCCACCGAACAGGCGGTAGCCACCAAACCCAGAACGGCATAGCGCAACAGCGACATCGACATTTCCTCTTTGAACCGGGTCGGGCATCGCGACATTGCGGTCAAACGCTGCCCAAAATCAACACAGCTCTTGCTAACCGGCCGCTCAGGGCGCGGCGCGTCGATAGCGGGATTTTAGCGACCGCCGCCTTCAAGCGCGGCCTTGCAAACCCGAGATAGGCGCGTGCAAAAATCGTCCCCAGCAGCGTCGTAGGGACGGCGAAATCGTCGACCCGCACGGCTCCATCGGCCCATTCCTTCTTGTAGCCCTCGCCCGGCGCCATAAGGTCGTAGACGGCGAAGCCCGACACAAGGCTCGTTTCGATCATGTGCTCCAGCAGCAAGATCCCGGCCGCTGCTTTGTCGAACGTCAAGTCATACGCCATGACGTGGATGGCTATCCGGTCGCGGCAGGCAAATCCGATTTCGACGGCGGCGACGGTTTCGCCGCACATCAAGACGGCGACACGGATCTTGGTTGGTCGCTGCGTATCTGCGGCAGCGGCCTGGAAGAAAGCCATGGTCCGCGGATCGTTCAGCGCTGGCGACACCAAGCCTTTTTCTTGCAACCAGACCCGCTTTATTTCAATCGCTTGTCCGGCAATCTTTGCAGCCTGCGGCCCTTCGGCCAGCTCGATGAACCTGGACGCCCCCTGTTCTTCCAGCCGGCGGGCTAGGCGGCGGCGGTTTTTGCGCGCCTTGCTTGGATAGCGCTCGGCGTAATCTTCAAATGTTGGCGCACTTGCAAGATCGAGATAGGGCGCTTCCAGTTGCTGGGTGGACATCGCCCCCAATTCGACCAGCAACGGGGCAACGACGCTGTCTGCCCGCGTTTTGTTGAGACGCGCTAAATCCGGCTTGAGGGTGGTGTTTATGAAACGCCAGCTTTGGTGCAGCCACTGAAGTTGTAACGGCCCGTCTTCGGCTAGCACATCGCCGTACTGGCTGACGGGTTCGCCCATCCAAGCCAGCACGCGCAATCCGGCGCGGCGCTCTAAGACCAGCGGCCACACCATGACGAGGCGGCCGTCGCGGCGCGTCGTTACGACCGCAAGGCGTGTCCGGCCCCGGCCATCGCCGATGAAATGATTGGCCCAATGCCAGTTCCAGTTGAACGCCTGGAACAGCTGGGCAGACCGGCCTGCCCGTGCAAACAAATCGTTCCAATCGGCTTCAAGGGCATCGAATCCCTCACGGGTTGAGATCACGGCGAAATCGAGGGCACTGGCGACTTGCGGCAGTGTCGTTACTTCGCGATCCGCGACCCCGCCTGCGTGTCGCAAATCGAAACGCTCGCCGCCAGTGCGTTCGAAAGATTGTCCCGTAAACGTCATGCCACTGCTCTTTTCCCCAACTCTTGGGCATAGAGAAGCATGAAACGGTCCAGCTTTACGTTAACTGGAAAGCTCTAAATGTAAGCAATTTCAATGAGGCTGAGCGCGATTAGTGCGACCGTCAGCGACCAGAGGATCGCACGTCCACGCCGGGTGTCGGGCCCTTGATTGAGGAACAGCATGGTTCCGAGCGTCAGGCCGGTGATCAAATTAATGACGAACGATCCACCCAAACTGAGCCCATGTCCGAGGCGGACGGTGGTGTCCATGAATGTTGCGGCGGCAAGCCCCAACAGCACGCCGCCCAGCAAGCGCGGCCAGAACGCTGTCGGCGGACGCGGCAAACCCAGCACTTTGATTGCCGTCAGCGGCACTGCCAGCAAAACCAGACCCACCGCCAGTTTTGCGACAAGTTCTATCCACAACAGCTGGATCACGCGCGGTTCCGGTACATCTATTGAGTGCGCTTCTGGTGCTTAGTAATTGTTGACCGGCGATGCTTGCTTGAATGTCGTCCCGTCGCTCTTGGGATCGAACAGCCCGCCTGAGCCTGAGAAGAGCCCGCCATCGTCTTCGGCGTTGGGATCCTTGAAGGCTGCACCCGGCACATAGTCGCCCGCTAGATGACGGGCGAGCTCGGTCTTAATGTGCATGGTGCGCGCTTGCGTGCAGTAGCCTTCGTCGGCGCTCGCGGCTTTCATCGTGCCGTTGAACGAGCCATTGTAGACCTTGTCCAGCTTGGCAAGCTCGGCGACGTCCACGCCGCCCACACTCCCCTCGGAAGTCATTAAGCCGCCCTTGAGTTTGGCCGCATCAAAGTTGAAGCCGCATCGCTGCGCCTTGGCAGCCGTCCGGCTCACTTGCAGCGTCCGCATCATCGGATCGTTACGGATGACGGGGGCTGCTGGGGCCGCGGCTGCTGCCTGGGCATCGGGCTTGGAGCCAAACAGCGAACCTGTCGTCAGGCTCGGCAACGGCGCATTCGAACAGCCAGCCAGCACCAGACACAGGGCCAAACTGACAGATCGCGTGCGTGTCGAAGTTATGTGCACCAGCATGTCTTTGCTCTGTTTCATCAGTGACCGAGATCCGATTCTCTTTTTATTACTGTCAGCCCACTCAAGGTGCTGGTCAATCGGCAATCCGCTTCCACCGATCAAGTTTGTTGACAAGGCTTAACAGCGTGGATTGGGCGGGACAACCCGTCCGCCCTATCGCATCAATTCCCGCATCGCCGCATCAAACCCTTCCAGGGTCATTGGATACATCCGTCCGCCCATCAGATCGCGCACCATGCGGATCGAATGTGTCCATTCCCAATGCTCTGGCGGCGACGGATTGAGCCAGACACAATGGGGGTAGAGGTCCGTCACGCGCTTGAGCCACAGCGCACCGGGTTCCTCGTTCATATGCTCGACGCTGCCGCCGGGCATTGAAATTTCGTAGGGGCTCATGGTGGCATCGCCGACGAACATCACCTTGTAGTCGGCGCCGTAGGTGTGGAGCACATCGAACGTGGGGGTGCGCGCCGTCCATCTGCGCGCATTGTCGGTCCAGACGAACTCGTACAGGCAGTTGTGGAAGTAATACTGCTCCAAATGCTTGAACTCGGCGCGCGAGGCCGCAAACATCTCCTGCGCGATCCGCACATGGTCGTCCATCGACCCTCCGATGTCGAAGAACATCAGCACTTTGACCATATTGCGCCGCTCGGGCCGCATTTGGATATCGAGATAGCCCTTGTGCGCCGTACCGCGGATGGTCTCGTCGAGGTCCAGCTCTTCGGCGGCCCCTTTGCGCGCGAACTGGCGCAACCGGCGCAACGCAACTTTGATGTTGCGCGTGCCGATCTCCTGGCTCTCGTCGAGATCCTTGAACTCGCGCTTATCCCAAACCTTCACCGCGCGGCGGTGACGGCTTTCCTTTTGGCCGATGCGGATGCCGGCTGGATTGTAGCCATACGCCCCGAACGGAGATGTCCCGCCAGTGCCGATCCACTTGTTGCCGCCCTGATGCCGGCCCTCTTGCTCGGCAAGCCGCTTTTGCAACTCCTCCATGATTTTTTGCCAGTCACCCAAAGCCTCGATCTTGGCCTTGTCCTCGTCAGACAGGTAGAGCTGCGACATGGCCCGCAGCCACTCTTGCGGTATCTCGACCGGCTTGCCCTCGCCGCCGACAGCCTCGAGGCCCCGGAAGACATGCGAGAAGACCCGGTCAAAACGGTCAAGATGGCGCTCGTCCTTCACCAGGCACGACCGCGACAGATAATAGAATGTCTCCACGTCGCGCCCGGCGAGATCGGCCTGCAGGGCCTCCAGGAGGACGAGATATTCCTTCAGCGTCACCGGCACCTTGGCCGACCGCAACTCATGGAAGAACGTATTCAGCATGTTGGCTCGTTACACGGATGCACAGGGACCTAGCGCCATTCCTACCAGAAAAAGAGCCGACGCGCGTTCATCGAACACGGGCTTTAATCGCGGCCAAATCACCCAAGCTACAACTTTGATGGCAACCGCGCTGGACATCCCAACCTCACGCTGCTAAGCACGCTTCTCGCGGGGTCCCAGTGGCCCCGTCGCCTTCTTTTCGGCGAATGGGTGCGTAGCTCAGTTGGTAGAGCAGCTGACTCTTAATCAGCGGGTCGTAGGTTCGAATCCTACCGCACCCACCATTGAAATCAACAGCTTAGCAGATTTTGGAAATTT
>JANOVN010000128.1:0-26035 GCA_031417455.1 Hyphomicrobiaceae bacterium
CCAATTGGCACTTCACGACAGCCGACGCACGTGTGAAGTTAAAGAGCCTGTATCCGGCACTTTAGGAGATTCAGGCCACTAGGCTCGACAGGGTTGATTGCAGCGATTTACCGGAACTTGCTGCCGCCCCTCACCCCGACCCTCTCCCCATGTAGTGCAGTGCATGGGGAGAGGGGGAATTTTGCTCTCGGGATCGAATCGGGCGAGAATGGTGCTGCAACTTTTGTGCGGCGGCGGCCGATGGGATTTACCGATGCAGATTACCCGCTTGCGTATCGTGGGCTTTAAATCGTTTGTCGAGCCAACCGAGCTACTCATCGAGCGCGGGCTAACCGGCGTTGTCGGGCCGAACGGGTGCGGGAAGTCGAACCTGCTTGAGAGCTTGCGGTGGGTGATGGGGGAAACCTCGCATAAATCGATGCGGGCTGCATCGATGGACGATGTGATCTTTGCGGGGACGAATACGCGACCGGCGCGGAATGCGGCCGAGGTGACGATCTTTCTCGATAACCGGGAACGCAAGGCGCCGGTTGAGTTCAACGACCGGGATGTGATCGAGATTACGCGGCGGATCGAGCGTGAGGCGGGATCGGCGTATCGCATCAATGGGACCGAGGCGCGGGCCCGCGACGTGAAGATTTTGTTTGAGGATGCAGCGACCGGCGCGCGCTCACCGGCACTGGTGCGGCAGGGCCAGATCGGCGAGATCGTCAACGCCAAGCCCGAGAACCGGCGGCGGATTTTGGAGGATGCGGCGGGCGTTGCGGGCCTACATTCGCGCAGGCATGAGGCGGAGTTGCGGCTAAAGGCTGCGGAAGCAAACCTGGCGCGGCTGGGCGATTTGATGGGCAGCCTCACGTCGCAGTTGGAGGCCTTGAAGCGGCAGGCGCGGTCCGCTAAGCGCTACAAGGAATTGTCGGGCGAAATCCGGCGCTGCGAGGCGTTGTTTCATCATGTGTCGTGGCGGGAATCCCATGCGCTTGTGGAACGCGAGGAAGCGGCGCTGAGGGATGTGTTGTCGGCGCTGGCGGAAGCGACGCAGGCGGAAGCCAAGGCGTTGCGAGATGAGGCCGAGTTCAACGCTTTGTTGCAGCCGTTGCGGGATGAAGAGGCGGTGCGGGCTGCGATTCTGGCGCGGCTGCGACATACGTTGGACAATTTCGAGCGTGAGGCGCAACGCTCGGCAGAGCGCTCCGCTGAGTTGAAGGCGCGTTTGGAGCAGACGGCCAAGGATATTGCCCGTGAAGAGGAGTTGCTCGACGAGTGCAAGGCGACGCTGGGGCGGCTACAGGCGGAGGCGGACGGGATCGCTGTCAGCGACGAGGGGCACGACGGGGCGGACGAAGAAGCGCGGGAGCGGTTGAGTGCTGGTGAGACGGCTTTGCGGACGGCGGAGGCACGGCTTACGGCGCAGACCAACCGGGCGGCCGAGGCGCGGGCGCAGAAGAAGAGCATGGCGGCCAGCAAGGTCGAGCGGACTGAGTTGGTCGCGCGGGTGGGTCGCCAGATCCAGGCGATGGCCGAGCAGATGCGTGAGGTGACGGCGAAGGCTCCCGATAGTTTGAAGCTGACCGAACTCACCAAGACCGGGCAAACGCTGGCGGCGCGGTTGGAGAAAGTTGAAGCTGAGACGGCTGAGGCTGAAGCGGCTGTTCGCGGTTTGACGGTGACGGCCAAAGCGGCGCGGGAGACAGCTGGCAGGCTGCTGCTCGATATGAACGCGATCCGCATTGAGCGGGAGACGCTGGCCAAGCTTTTGGTGCCGGCGCATGCAATGGGGCTGCCTGCGGTCGTCGATCATGTGAAAGTTTCGGCGGGGTACGAGACGGCGCTGGTTGCGTCGCTCGGCGATGATCTGGAAGCGTCGCTCGACCATTCCGCGAGCGTGCATTGGCGGCATCTCGACATGAGCGAAGAGGGGCAGGGGTTGCCTGCCGACGTCGAGCCGCTGTTGTTGCGTGTGAAGGGGCCGGCTGCGTTGACGCGGCGATTGCGGCAGATTGGGATTGTCACGCGCGAGCAGGGACATCGGTTGCAGACGGCGCTCAAGCCTGGGCAGCGGCTCGTTTCGAAAGCTGGTGATCTTTGGCGCTGGGATGGGTTTGTCGCGGCAGCCGATGGGGCGACACCGGCGGCGATCCGGTTGGCTGAGCGCAATCGGCTGGAGGGGTTGGCTGAACGGGAGCGCGAGGTCAGTGCGCTGGCTGAAACAGCGGCGGCCGACGAAGTGGAGATTAATGCGACGCTGGCCGAGGCGGAGGCGCGCGAGCGCGTATTGAGGGCGGAGTGGCGCGAGACGCAAGGTATACTTGCCCAGACGCGGGATCAGTTGACGGTGGTCGAGCGCGCGGCGCGGGATACGCAAGGCAAGCTGGCGGGTTTGGCCGAGGCCAAGGTGCGGGCCGAGGACGATCTGGTTGAGGCGCATTCCAAGCTCGATGAGCTCGTGGTGACGCTCGATCTGATGGACGAAGCCGAGGACGCGGCACCTGAATTGGGTATTGCGGAGGCTGCGGCTTCCAAGGCGCGGTCGCTGGTGGCGGAGGCGCGGGCTACGGCCACGCAGTTGATCCGGGAGCGGCAGGTCAGGCGTGAACGGCAGTCGGGCTTGCGCGAGGAATTGCAGCGCTGGACCGCGCGGGCTACGAGGGCGGCGGCTCAGGTGGAGACGTTGCGGGCGCGATTGCCGGAGTTGCGGGCGGAGTTGGCGACACTGGCGGATTTGCCGGGGTTGATTGCCGATCAGCGGCAGAAGCTGATGAATGAGCTTGCCGATGTCGAGAGCGCGCGGACCGAGGCTGCCGATCAGTTTACCCGCGCCGAGACGTCGTTTCGGGAGGCAGTCGCGGCGCTGAAGAAGGCGCAGGCGGACGTCGGGCATCACCGCGAGGGACGGGCGCGGCACGAAGCCAGGCTTGAGGCCGCGAGGGTGCGGCGCTCGGAGGACGTGCGCAAGGCGCGTGAGGCGCTCGATATGGATCCGGAGGCGTGCCTTGCGTTGGCCGAGGTTGCACCCGATGCCCCGTTACCGTCGCCGATTGATCTGGACCGGCAGTTGACGCGGCTCAAAGGGGATCGCGAACGGCTGGGCGGGGTTAACCTGCAGGCCGATGACGAGCTTGAGGCGATTACGGCTCAGGTGGGGTCGATGGCTGCTGAGGTTGGCGATGTCGAGGCGGGGATTGCCAAGTTGCGCGGGG
Source organism: Hyphomicrobiaceae bacterium (assembly GCA_031417455.1). GTDB lineage: Bacteria > Pseudomonadota > Alphaproteobacteria > Rhizobiales > Hyphomicrobiaceae > JANXVY01. The sequence continues at coordinate 3,201 of JANOVN010000128.1, forward strand.
CGATCGGGCAGCTCAATCGGGAGGCGAAGAAGCGGTTGTTCGATGCTTTCACAATCGTGAATGGGCACTTCCAACGGCTGTTCACGACGCTGTTTGGCGGCGGGGAAGCGCGGCTTGAGTTGATCGAGAGTGACGATCCGTTGGAGGGCGGGCTTGAGATCATTGCTAAGCCGCCGGGAAAGAAACCGGCAACGCTGTCGCTGCTGTCGGGGGGCGAGCAGACGCTGACGGCGCTGTCGCTGATATTTGCAGTGTTTCTCACCAATCCGTCGCCGATTTGCGTGCTGGACGAGGTCGATGCGCCGCTCGATGATTCAAACGTCGACCGGTTCTGCCTGCTGATGGAAAAGATGGCGGAGGAGACCGATACGCGGTTCCTGGTCATTACGCATCATCCGATGACGATGGCGCGGACCAACAGGTTGTTCGGCGTGACGATGGCTGAGAAGGGCATTTCGCAGCTGGTGTCAGTGGACCTCGAGACGGCTGTCCGGTTTCAGGAAGCGGTTTAGATTTCGATTTCGTCAATTTTATTTCTGAGGCGGGCTGCAATTTTTTTGCGCCGACCGTTCTCGCAGCTTGGGTCTTGAGTTAGGCTTCAATTGTCAACTGCGTCCGATATTCATTGAGGAATTAGGACGCATCCTGCTGTTTGAACGCTCGTCACAATTTTGGCGAAACAGCTTCACGGCTAACCAAGCATTAAGTCTTGTGCCGTATTCCTACATTCAGCGGGACGGTTTTGTTCAAGCGTAGATCCCCTCGGCATGTCGGACGAATCGGCAGTGTGCTTATGTAAGTTGAGGAAGTATCATGCTTAAGAAAATCGTTATCGCTGCGTTTGCAGTGGCGGCACTTGGTTCCAACGGCGCGTTTGCTGCTGGTCCGTCGACCGTTTCGGTTACCGGCAGTAGCCTGAGCGTCAATGCTCAGGTGCAGGCCAGTTGTTCGGTGGCTGTTGGTACGGCTGTAGCCTTTGGTTCGATCTCGATCGTTCCAAGCGCAGTTGCTACGCCTGGCAGCTTCTCGGTCACGTGCGATTCCGGAACGGACTACGCCGTTGGCCTTGGTAACGGCAACAACTTCGCTGTTACGCGCAAAATGTTGTCAGGTGTGAACCTGTTGCCGTACGAACTGTTTGTCGACGGCACCTATGCCCCGGCCAGCCGTTTCAACAACGTGACCCTCGGTGACACCGTTGGCGGTGCCCCCGCAGCCGGTACCGTCGGTGGCACGGGCAGCGGCAGCTCGGTCAACTATAGCGTCTATGGCCAAATCCCTGCCACCGCTACGAAGCCGGCTCCGGGTTTCTATGGTGACAGCGTGGCCATCACGGTCATCTACTAATCCTTATAAAATACAGGACTTACCATGAGCGCGTGGACGCCTCTTTTACTACTCTCTGGATTGGTTTTTGTGGCGTCCACTCCGACGGGAGCGGCCTCTTTGCAGGCCTCTCCCACCCTTTTTGAAATGCCAGCCGGAAAGGCTGCCGAAACCTTGACTTTACGCAACGAGGGCACGTCTGTGCTCAACGCGCAGGTCCGCGTCTTCCGCTGGTCGCAAGTCAACGGCGACGACAAATCCGAGCCGACGAGCGAGGTTGTTGCAAGCCCGCCTGCGATTTCGATAGCTCCAGGCGGTCAGCAGGTTGTGCGCGTCGTTCGGGTGTCGAAACGTCCCGTGTCGGGCGAAGAAAACTTCCGGATTGTCGTGGATGAGTTGCCGGACAAGGCCAATCAGAAACCTGGCGAGATCAGTTTCACATTCAAACATTCGATCCCGATGTTTTTCTTGGCGCAGGCTGGCGGTAAATCGCAGGTTTCTTGGGCTATCGAGAAGAACGGCGACAAGACGTTTGTGGTTGCAAAGAATTCCGGTTCGCGCCGGGCGCGTATCGCTGGACTCACGCTTAAAGCGCCGGGGGCTAAAGACTTTGTATTGGGTAAAGGATTGAACGGCTACGTTCTGTCGGGTTCGAGCATGCGTTGGGTACTGCCAAGCACGGTTGCTATTGGCAGCAATGGGCCGGTGACTGTCACCGCCCGCAGCGATGAAGGACCGATCAATGCTACGGCCCAAGCACAGGACAGCGTTCGCCGCTGACCTTTCGCTTGCTGCGCTGATCATCATTGGTTGGTTGATCTTTCCGCTTTGTATCGCAAGGGCGGCAGGTGTTCCCGAGACAGGCGCACCGCCGTCCCCAGTCGAGTTGCAACTGGAAGTCTGGGTCAACGGTTACACTACCAATCTGATTGCGCAGTTTGTGGAATTGCCGGGCGGAAGCTTGGCTGTGTCGCGCGAAGCGCTTATTGATCTTGAACTCGTGGTGCCGGGCAACGGCGCTACGACAACGAGCGTGCGTCTTGATACGATTCCGGGGGTGACCTACCGGTTGGATCGGACCACGCAAACTTTGTACCTCACCGTCCCAAAGGGGATGCGCAAGGCCAAGGTCTATGATGCCACGCGTTCGGGCACTGCTGTTGATGCTGGGCGGGCCGACTACAGCTCGTTGCTGAACTATTCGCTGTTTGCCAGCGCGGCCCAGGGTGTCTCGGCGCGGACGGTGACGGGCGCGTATGGTGGCTTCAATGGCGTGAATGCGTCGCTTGACGGGCGCTTTATCGCGCCGTTTGGCACGTTCAGCCAGACTGCGCTCGTGGGAACGATCCCGAACTACTATAACGCGCTCGACCCTTTGTCGGTCAGCAGCGTTGATGCGCGCCGATTCGATTCAACATTCACTTATGTCGATCCGGGTACGTTCATGACGTACAAGGCTGGCGACACAATCAACGGCGGGCTTGCCTGGACCCGGCCCGTGCGCATGGGTGGTTTTCAGGTTCAGAGAAATTTCACCGCACGTCCCGATATCATAACGCAGGCGCTGCCCTCATTTTCGGGCTCGGCCGCCGCGCCTTCGTCGGTCGATGTGTTCGTCAACGGTGTCAAAACGTATTCACAACAGGTCGCGGCTGGGCCTTTCCAATTGGCGAACGTGCCGACGATCGGGGGCGGGGAAGCCCGCGTTGTCGTGCGCGACGCGTCGGGTAAGGAAGTCGAGACCAAGTTGCCGTTCTTCAATGCTCCGTCATTGTTGAGGCCGGGTCTCTATGAGGCGTCCGCCGAGGTTGGTGTTGCGCGGTATAATTTCGGGATCACCTCGAATGATTACGGAGAAAGTCCGATAGCATCGGTCAGCCTGCGATCTGGGATCACCGATTGGGTGACGGGCGAAGCACATGCAGAAGGTGGATTGGGCCTCGCCAACGGCGGGGCCGGTGCCGTTCTCAATGTTGCCAATCGCGCTGTCGTTGCGGCAGCGGTGACCGGCAGCTTGCAGGATGGCAAAGCCGGAGTTCAGCTGTTTGGCAGCATCGATACGCAGGTTGGGCCGGTCCGGGTGCATGCGCAGACGCAGCGTGCGCTTGGCGATTATACGGATTTGGCTATTGCCAGCGCACGGTTGCGGCCGACGACGGCTGATGAAGAAGCGCGTGCGGCGGCGAGCGGCGCGGCCTTAGATCTACGAGCCTACTACCGGCCAGCGATCGCGCGCGATCAAGTTACGCTGAGCCTGCCGATTGCGTTCGACCGGTCGAACGTCAGCGCGACGTGGATTCGTACCGAACCCGATCGTGGCGCCGTTTCGCAAATCGTGTCGCTGTCGTATGCGCGGCCGTTTATTGCGAAGTCCAGTTTGTTTGCGACCGCATACGCCAACGTCGACGAGATCAAAAAAGCTGGCGTATATGCCGGGGTATCGATGCCACTGGGAGATGCATCGGTTTCGGCCAGCGTGAATTCACAATCGAACGGTGTGACTGCGTCGGTCGATGCTGCAAAACCTTTGGGTTCGGAGCCTGGCGAGTGGGGTTACCGGGTGCGCGACAGTGAAGGCTATCAGGCTAATCGGGCAGCGGCGATTTCCTATCGCACGGAAAAAGTGCGGCTTGAAGCGACCGTCCAGCAAGATGACAGGAGCGTACGGGAGACGGCCGAAGCATCGGGTTCCATCGTTGCCATGAAGGGCGGGGTTTACATGGCCAACCGGGTCGAAGACGGGTTTGCCGTCGTCAGCGCGGGTGCGCCGGGCGTTAGGGTACTGGCTGAAAACCGGTTTGTGGGCGAGACGGATAGCGACGGTATGCTGCTGGTTCCCAACCTGCGGTCGAACCAGAAGAATAACATCTCGATCGATCCCACCAACCTGTCGATCAGCGCTGAAGTCGATAACCCACATCAACAAGTTGTGCCAGCTTACAAGAGCGGCGTTGCGGTCGACTTTAAGGTGCGCCGCGAGGGCTCGTCGGCGATCGTGATTTTGAAGAAGCCGAACGGCTCGTATGTGGATGCTGGAAGCAATGGACGGCTTGCCAGCGGAGGCGAGACGTTCCTCGTTGGCTATGACGGGCAGGCATTCATAAAGGGCCTGCAGGCGCAGAATACGATCATTGTGGTGATCGACAAGAGCGAATGCCGGGCGTCGTTCGGGTTCAAGCCGAAGGCGGATACACAGGTCGTGATCGGTCCAGTGGTGTGTGAGTAAATTGGCAGCGCAAGGGAAGACTCACATGACGCGTCTTGCAGGAATTCTGGCAAAGCTGGCCATCGGCGCAATGGGGCTGATGGGGTTTGGCAGCGTTGCGATAGCGCAGAGCTGCAGTGTGTCGATCGACCAGCTCAATTTCGGCCAGATTAGGCTGGCGAACCTGTCGACCAGCGGAACGGTTTCGACCGTGACGGCGGACTGTACTGGCCAGGCCAACGAGACGATCCGGCTGTGTGCGTCGTTTCAAGGCGGCGATATCATGAATGTCAGTGCTTCCGGCTATCTACTGCGCGTTAATCTGTACAGCGACGTGAACTATCAGATTCCTTGGCAGTCAGGCATCGACATCGTGCTCGACGGTACGGGTACCGGGCATGCGACGAAGTCGATCTATGGGCGGATGTCGCAGATATCGGGGTCGTTCAAAGGCGGTCAATATACCGGGGTCATCAATCTGGCGTTGGTTGGGACCTACGTTTCGACAGGACCGATTTGCGGTGCGGGGTCACAGGCGCTCAGGCCGGCGGGCATTCCCAAAACCGTGACGTCGGTCAAGGCTGTTTCTGCGAGGCGGTGAGCCGATTACCGGCGGAAGACGAGCGAGGCGAGGAAGCCTGCGAGGGTCGCCATGGTGACGGTCAACAGGCCGTACAAGACGGGATGGTCGAAGGCGAAATCGTAGACGAGGCGGTCGACGCCTTCGCGCGCTAGCATGACGGTGGCTTTCTGGGCGGCCAAGAGCTGACCGTCGTGGAACAGATAAACGCGGGCGTCGAGGGGGCCGACGGGGATGTTGGCTGGCAGCTTGACGGTGGCACGAAACAAGGCTGGGCCGATGAAGATGACACCGTAATCGTTGTGGACGTAGAGGCCGTCTTTTTCCTTCAAGCGGATGGCGGCGGATTTGTAGTCGTCGAGTTCTTCGATTGACACTTTCGAAGAATGCTTGCCTGGAAACATGCGGGCGCGGCCAAAGCCGATGACGTTGGCGACAAGTACACGCGGCTCGGCGATTTCGTCCAAGGGGCGCGAAGAAGCAATGGCGGAATAGAGCGGCAGGTTGTCGAAGCGCACGGACTGGGTGTTGATCCATAGGCCGCCGACCCTGGATTTGAGGCGGACAATCGAGGTTGCGCCGTGTCCTTCGACGAGGACAATCACGTCGTAATATCCAGCTTCTGCGCTGACTTGCTGGCTGTTGACGACGGTTCCGAAGACGATGATCTCGGTGCCGCTAAAAGCCGATGTGATCGAGACGGTGCTGGTCGAGACGTCGATTTCCAGACGTTCGGGCGGCGGTGGCGGTGGCGCAGCTTGGGCCTCGGCGTCGGCAGGCGGGATTGCCGGAATGGGGATGGGGACACTTTGCGGCGCGGGAAGTGGTTTCTTGGTGGCTGGTAGGGGCGGTGGCTGCTTGGCCTTGGGTTGCTGGGCCGCCAATTGCTGGTTGTGTTGCGTTGTTTCCTGTGAAGGCGCGGGCGCTGCCCAGATTGCGCTTGCAAAAAGGATGATCCCGAGTGCCAGGGGTACGGCTGGTGGCGATCTCATTCGAGGCCTCGAACCAGCGGGGTGATCGAATAGAGTTCGGCGGGTTGAACGACAAGGTCGTAGCCGACGCGGACGGCGACCAGTAGGACGAGTGCGGCCAACCAGAAGCGCAGTTGCTCGCCGCGGAGTTTTTCTCCGGCAATGGCGCCGAATTGAGCGCCAACGACGCCGCCGATGACAAGCATGGATGCGAGCGGGAGGTCGACGGTTTGGTTAGTGGCCGATTGCAGGATCGTGGTGGCTGCGGTGACGAAGACGATTTGGAACAGCGCGGTGCCGACGACAACATTGGTCGGCATGCGCAGGATGTAGATGAGCGCGGGGACGACGATGAATCCGCCGCCGATCCCGAAAATTGCAGCGAGGAAGCCGACGAAAGCACCGATCATCGCGGGGGGAATCGCGCTGGTATAGAGCTTGGAGTGGCGGAATCGCATCTTGAAAGGTAAACCATCGAGCCAGCCGTGGGCGCTGGCGGCGCGACCGCGGGCTTTGCCACCGGCTTGAACTTTGGCGATGACGGTTGAGCTTTCAATCAGCATCAAGGTGCCGATAATGCCGAGGAACGTGACGTAACCTAGGGCAACGACGAGGTCGAATTGGCCGAGCCGCCGGAGGATCTTGACGACATCGACGCCGATGACGGTTCCAGCGAGTCCACCCGCGATCAAGACAAGGCCCATGCGAATGTCGATGTTGCCGCGACGGTATTGGGCGACGGCACCCGACAGCGAGGACGCGACGATCTGGGCCGAGCCGGTACCGACGGCAACGGCAGGGGGGATGCCAATGAAAATCAGCAGCGGGGTCATGATAAATCCACCGCCCACGCCGAAAAGACCCGACAAGAAGCCGACGGCCGCGCCCATGCCGATCAACATCCAGATGTTGAGGCTCATTTCGGCGATGGGGAGATAGAGGTTCATCGGTATGAGGGGCTGAGTGGCGAATTTTCTTAACGCAGTTGCTGCCGCGCCCAAAGGGGGTGCTGGACCGCAGTCGCGTGAGGGTGTCAAAGACACCGCAAACGCGGTGTGCCGCAAGCGGTTTGTTTGACGCAAACAAAAAAGCAAGCCGGTGAGGGCTTGCTTTCAATGGCTCAGATCTAGAGCATGATCGCTCTTGATTGAATCAATAACCACAGTGCGAACGTGCTCTAGGTCTCTGCTTTTCGGGGCTGATTCACGGTCTCGATGTCCGCAAACGCTTCCATCTCAAACGATTAGGCTCCAGGCTGCGATCTGTTATCGTTGTTGGGGGGTCGAGGCTTGACGGGTCTTCCAGGCTTCGCCGGCGGCTCGGGGATCGTTGGCCATCTTTTCGGGAACGAGCTGCTGCCAGGTCTTGACCAGATGGTCGGCGGCGGCGAGGCTGGATGCGTCCATTTTTGATTTCATGATATCGCGGCGGCGGGTAGCTTCTTTGTCGCCCGAGCGGGCGGCAATCGTGAACCACATGGCAGCCTGGACCATGTCCTTGTCGACGCCGAGACCGCTTTCGGTCAGGACGGCGAGATTGAACTGGCTGTCGGGCAGGCCATAGCTTGCTGCTTGAGTGAACCAGCGGGCAGCAGTGGTATAGTCGGGGCTTTCGGCTGAGCGGCCAGCGGCTAGAACTGCGAGATTGTGCATAGCCTTGACGTTGCCTTGGTCGGCGGCGCGCTGATACCAGGTGCGGGCGCGGGCAACGTCGGCTTTCATGCCGAGACCGCGCTCATAGAACGTGCCGAGGCGGTATTGGGCTTGGGCAAAGCCTTGGGCTGCCGAACGCTGATACCAGCGGACTGCTTCCTTGAGATTCTGATCGGTGCCTTTGCCTTCAGCGAGGCGGCTGGCGACTTCGAATTCAGCCGACTTGTCGCCTTGAGCAGCGGCGAGGCGCAACGACAGCGGTCCGACCGTTGCAGGAGGCAGGTCCAGCGCTGCTCGGGGTTGGCCGTCGGTGGCAGGCGGTTGCTGGGTAGCGGCCTCAAGATCGGTGGGGCGCGCTGCGATGTGGGTTGCGTTCATGGTGGGCAGCCCGGTGTTGGCTGCTGAAGCGGTCTGGGATTCCTGCAGCGACTGGCCTTGCAGCAGGATGCCGCTCATGGGGGCTGGGACTGGCGCTTGGTTCCGAGCCATGTTGGCGCGGGTCATGTTGGATTCGGGGACGCGATCGACTTCAGCGACTGTGCCGGCACCATCGGTTAGGTCGTCGGTGACGGTTTCAGGGATGATCTGGGCGGCACGAGCTTCGGCGGGCTGAGGAGCGCCGTTGGCGGCGTGGGTTGAAGTATCTGCCGACGAGCCAGCGAGCGGTTTGGGCTTAGAGAGCATACCGGGTGAAGGCGTGAGCGTTGCCGGGGCGGCGGCCGGGGTGGCTGCAATGATCGTCTGGTTGCGCGGGCCAGACATCATCGCGAATGCGCCGACGCCGCCTGCAACGACAGCAAAGGCGAGGCCGCTGACCATCAAACGGCGCGAGCTGGCTGGTGCTGCGGATTTTGCGGGGCGCGAGCCGACGGGCTTCAGGTCGCCCGATTCCTGCTGGGTCTTGAGCTTTTCACGCTGTGCGGCGGCGGCGCGCTGGACGCTGGCCTGCATTTTGGCGCGCTGCTGGGCGAGGTAGTCGCCGGCTGGAACGGGCTGAGCTAATTCTTCGTGCTCGAAATGAGCGGGAGGTGCTGATTGCTGCGTTTGCCGGGCAGGTTCGGGATGATCTTCCGGGTGGGAATACGCGTGAGCGGGAGGCACATTGTGTGGCAGCGGGCCAGCGTCAATGGCATCGACGCGATCAAGTATCCGGAGCATTGCTTGCTGCAAGGTGTCGAGCGTGTTTGCGGTCTGCTCTTCGCCCTGGCGGCGTTCCTGGATGAAATCGGCAAGCAGGGCATGGACGTCTTCGACGCGACCGTTTGCTTTTGGGTCGCGGTTGGCGCTGGCGACGCGAGAGGCGGCGGCTTCGGCGGCGGCGATGGCGATGGAGTGGAATTCGATGTCGGATCGAGCGGCAGCGGGCTCGGTTTTGATCTCGGGTACGAAACGGCTCATTACGGCGCCCAGTTCGCCATGCGAGGTCTGTTGCGCGATGTGGGCGAGCTGGCGCTCGAGGTCGTCGATGCGCATCAGCTCGGTATGGGTTATTTCGAACTGAGTCCGCAGATCGCGGATCTGGGTTTCCATGCCGGCGAGCGCTTCGACATCGCCTTTGGTTGCGACATTGCCAAGCGTTGCGACCATGCGCTGTTCGAATTCTTCCAAGCGATGTTGCATGGACGCAATCGCTTTGTCTGAACGGCTGGCGGCAAGGGATTGTTCGACGCGGGTCGCGATGTCGGTCAGGCGGGCATCCAGCCAGGTTTTGTCGCTGCCGACGAGGCCATGTGCTGCGCAAGCCGCTTCGGGGTTCACCGGCTGGACCAGGGGAAGGATGGCTGCGTCGCCGGTGTAAATGTCGACGAGGGCAGTAGCCTGATCGGGCGACCATGCTTCGGTCGTGGTGTCGGGCATGGTTTCGATCACGTCGAAGGTGTCGACGTTCGAGGCGTAAGACTTCGGGCGGGCGCGCAGCAGGCCGGGTGTCGTTGAACTCAGCGGGTTGGGCTGCTCGTGGTCGTGCCAGGAGGCGGGGTTTGGGGCCATCATGGGAGGGAGATCGATGCTGGGAGCTACGGGGACATAGGCTTCGACTTTGGCGGGAGATGCTACGACGGGAGCTGCAACAGGCATGTGGAGCGATGACAGGGATGAGGCCGCGACCGGCGCGGGTTGATCCAAGAAGGCGGGCGCTGCATGCCGGGCCACATAAGATTGAGCAATGCGCTTGGCCAGCAGGGTCATGCCGTCTTCGATGCGATCAAAGCCCGGCAGGTAGTCGGCTGGTACGCCGGGACGAGCTGCGCGGGTTTCGTGGCCAAGGGCTTCGAGACGCTCCTGCATCTGGCGCAACGACGCGGTCGAGCGCCGGTCGGCGTCAGTGATGTGGGCGATGACCTCGCTCATCATGGCTTTAATGTCGGAATCTGTTCGGTTGTGTGCGTTGTCGATCGACATCGTTGTTCTCTGTTCCCATGCCGCGCCTCAGCGGGCGCCGATTGGTTCAGACTTCAAACAAACAGAACCGTGCCATAGCGAACCTCGCATCGAGCCGTAAATGTTCGGTTAAGCGATGTCCTAGACCGCAGATTTGTCAGAGGAAAATGGAATTAGTTGCGGTGATTTTGATTCGGGCGTGTCAAGTCTTCTTTGAACCGCGCGCCGTCATCTGACAACAGAAAGCTTGTTATTTCCCAGCTTGGTCCCAATTGTGGTGTTTCGGCCATAGTCTGAAATTAGATCTATGGTTTTCGCCACTGCTCTGGAGGATCTGCCATGCGTGTTGCTCTGATACCGGTCGCTGTTTGCGCGGTTGTGTTCGCGTCCGCTGGATTGCATGCTGCCGACGACAAGCCGGGGCGGTATACGATGACGCCGACGAACGGCGGTGCATTGAAGCTGGATACCGCAACGGGGGCGACGTCGTTTTGCACCCAGGCTGGTAACGAGTGGTCATGCAAGCCAACCAAGGACGGCGAGCAGATCATGCGCCAGGAAGTGGATGGCCTGAAGAGTGAGATTCTCGTTTTAAAGGAACAACTGACGAAGATGGAAGAGATCGCAGGGATCGGCCAGCCGGGCAAGAACGACGGGCCACGTGCGGCTGGGAAGATGGATTTGCCAACGGAGCAGGATGTCGACAAGGCGTTCGACTACGTTGAAAAGATGGTCAAGAAGCTGCGCGAGCGGATGAACAAGCTCGAAGCTGAGCCCAAGCGCGGTGCGCCGCTCTGATGCTCTCTTGTTTTTGAGTGCGGCGCGAGCGCCGGGCTGCTTTGCAGCCATGTCCTGCGGGCCAAGGAGGTTGGTTGGTCCTATCCGATGTTGATGGCTGAGAAGCGGCGGGTGGCGGCGACGAGTTCGTGCATGTTGCCGCGTTCGGTCATGGCGTGGCCGGCGTCGGGGACGATGCGCAGATCGGCCTGGGGCCAGGCTTTGTGGAGCGCCCAGGCGTTGGCGAGCGGCGTCACGACATCGTAGCGGCCATGGACGATGACGCCGGGGATGTTGGCGAGCCGGTGGGCGTTGGTGAGGAGCTGGTCGTCGCGTTCCAGGAAGCCGCCGTGTTTGAAGTAGTGGCATTCGATCCGGGCGAAGGCGATGGCGTAGTGGTCGGCGCCGAAGGCTGCTATGCGGCCAAGATCCTGGCGTAGCGCAAGAGTGGAGCCTTCCCACGTGCTCCAAGCTTTGGCGGCGGCGAGTTGTTCGGATTTGTCGGTGCCAGTCAGGCGGCGGTGGTAGGCCCCGACCATGTCATGGCGTTCATTTTCGGGGATGACGCTTTGGTAGGCCTCGAATGCGTCTGGGTAGAGCGCGCTGGCGCCAAGCTGGTAGAACCAGTCGATTTCACGTTTCCGCAGCAGGAAGATGCCGCGCAGGATCATGCCCGTGACGCGTTCGGGATGCGTTTGGGCGTAAGCGATGGCGAGCGTTGAGCCCCAGGAGCCGCCGAACAGTTGCCAGCGCTCGATGTGGAGGTGGCGGCGTAACTTTTCCAAGTCGGCGACGAGGTGCCAGGTCGTGTTGTTTTCAATGCTGGCGTAGGGCGTCGAGCGGCCCGCGCCGCGCTGGTCGAACAGGACGATGCGGTGGAGGGCTGGATCATGGAACCGGCGCAGGGTCGGGTTGGCGCCGCCGCCGGGGCCGCCGTGGAGCATGACGACGGGAATGCCTTTTGGGTTGCCGCATTCCTCGTAGAAGATGGTGTGGCCATCGCCCACGTCGAGAGTGCCGGTTTTGTAGGGTTCGATGGCTGGATAAACGATCAGCCGTTCCGGTTCGGCGGCGGGGGCCGGTTTGGGCGGGCTGATCGGGGCGGATTCGTTGGAGGTTTGCATGTGGGAAAACTCTAGACGGGGTCGGAAGCGCGTTGGCGCTTTTTCAGGCGGAGCAGGCGCATCTCGCGGTCATACAGAATTTCGCCACCGGGCACACGGATGTCGCGGAGAAGTTCACGTTCGTGGCGGCTGGGGTTGGGTGTGGCGAGGCTGGCTGCAATCGTTGCTATGAACGAGGCCGGGATGCCGAAGACCCCGGCGAGGGCTGGATCGAAGGAGAGCCAATCCATCCAGCCGGTCAAAACGGCGAGCAGGGCGACGGTGAAGCCCGACACTAAGCCGGCGACCGCTCCAAAGGCGTTGGTCCGCTTCCACCAAATCGACAGCACGAGGATGGGGAAGAACGAAGAGCCGGTCAGTGCCAGCGAGCAAAGCAAGAGGGCAAGGCTGTCGCCGGGGATAACCATTGCGAGCGTGGAGGCCGTGCCGACGACCGCGATGAGGGATATGCGGGCGAGGGCGAGCCGTTGGGGATCGGGCGGCGGTTCCGCTTTGGTTCCGTTGACGACATCTTCGGCCAACGACGCGGCTAGCGCTGCTGCTGCCGCCGACGCGCCGGATAGACAAGCGGCAATAGCGCCGGCGACGGCGAGTGCCACGAAGGTTTGTGAAAGCCCGGCGGCCATGGGCAAGGCAAACAGGACGACGTCTCTTGAAATCGTCAGGCTAGTCAACAGGTTGCTGGATTGATCTGAGCCGACGGCGAGCGGTTTTACGTCGACTTCGGCGTAGCCCATGGTCGCGAGCATGCGAAGCCAATCGGGAATTACGCCGGTGACGGTGCTTTCGAACAGCAGCGCGCGAGAAAACACCGCAATGGATGCTGCGGTCAGCATGATGATGCCGAAAAGGAGTGTTGCCCAGCCAAGCGATTTGCGGGCCTGATAGACGCCGGGTGCCGTGGCGATCCGTGGCAGTAACCAGGGGCTGGCGGCGACGCCCATCATGATGGTGAGGGTTGCGGCGACGAAACCGGCGGGACCGACGACGCTGAACGTCGTGGCGAAGCGTTTGGCGATAGCCGACAGGCCGTTATTGGGGAGATCGAACGCGAATCCTTGTGCGAGCAGGATCGGCAAGCCCTGGATCGCTTCGTTGTGGGCCATCGTGCGCATCAAGGGGCCGTGGGAGAGGTGAGGGAGCGGGAGATTGGTCCACATCACGGCAACGATCATGATCGGGATGATCAGTGCCAGCAGTGAGGCGATGGTCTGAGCGACGCTGGCCCAGGTGAGTGATCGTGTGCCACCGCTCGTCAGCGTGATCAACATCGTGGCGGAGATCGCAATGAGGAGCGTCAATTGGTTGGTGCCGGTCAGGAAGGCTGCTGAATAGGCTGCCATTTTGATTTCGGCGACCATCATCAGGATCAACGGAACGGCGATAACGAGGGCGGATATGAGCCGGAGAAAGGGGCTGTCGAAGCGGCGGCCAAGGTAAGTGGGGATCGTGTAGGCACCGAATTTGCGGAAAAACGGGGCAAGCAGGATGCCCATTACGACGAAGCCGGCGAGGCCGCCGATGACGAGGCAGAGCGCATCGAAGCCGACGAGGAAGAGCGTGCCGGTGATGGCGACGAGGCCGGTTCCGCCGAAGGCCGACAAGGCGAGCGAAAAGCCGCTGTAGACGGCTGGGACGCGGCGGCCGGCGGCAAAGTATTCGAGGGACTGGCGCGTTGCGCTGGCGATGCCGATGGTGACATAGCCAACCAGCGGGCCAAGCAAGAGAGCCCAGTTCCGCAATGCGGGAGGCGCACCCAAGTGCTCACCGATCAGGACCAGCAAGATCAGGGCGATGTAGGCACTCGTGAAGATTGCGAAATACGATCCGAGCTTGGGATTTACCATTCGTCTCGCCGGAGTGAACGACATGTCGGCGTCCTAGGTCAGCGGTAAAGGTGATTCAGTTGCTATTTTGGGTGGAGCGAGCGTCAGCTGTCTTCGTGCGCGCCGTGCCAGTGATCGATGGCGTCTTGGCGATTGACGAAGCTTGCAACGGTGATGACGGCAATTAGGACCAGGCCGTGAGCCGCCAGAAAATACCCCAAGGGGAAGCCCAAAAACCTGTTCGAATTGAGTTTTTCCGCGTAGAGGGGTAGAATTATGATAACCGCAAGAAACGGAACCAGGCTCGCCAGCATCTGCCATTTTGTGTGCTGCCAATAAGGTTTGCGTTCTCTGCGCTCGATCATTGCTTTGGGCCTTGCCGGTCTGTTTCAAGCTGGCGTGTAGTCGAGGAACATGCTTGGATTTAGGCGTTTGGGCAATCACCGCCTTTGGCTGGTTTTTTAAGTTCCACCCCGCAAACTCCATCTTAACCGTACTCGCTAGCATTTAACTTTGAACTGTTTTGTGTTCCCTCTTATCGAAGAGCCGGTTTACTAAGCAGCTAACGTGGTGCAGTTTGGTGGTATGAGTTGATGTCGATCTGTCGCAGTTCAACGACGGGTTGCCCGATAATTGGGCGAAGCTCTCGATGAAGAGTGCGCCTCTTGGAGGATAACGTGACGACAGCTCGGTTTATTATTGTCGATGATCATCCGTTGTTTCGAGGTGCGCTCAAACAGGCGCTAAGCCTTACATTTCCGGTTGCTGATATTCAGGAAGCCTCGTCGCTTGACGAACTCACCCAGATCCTGGCGAGTGGAGCCGACGTCGATCTTGTGTTGCTCGATCTGGCGATGCCGGGTGTCAATGGCTTGTCGGGACTGCTGTTTTTGCGAGCCCAACATCCAGGCGTTCCCGTAATTGTGGTTTCGGCGAACGAAGACAGGACGACGATCCGTCGTTGCATTGAGTTCGGGGCTGCCGGTTTCGTGCCGAAGTCCGAGCCAGTCGAAAATATCCGCAAGGCGGTTCAAGCGGTTCTGGACGGTAAGGTCTGGACGCCCGCCGATATCGATTTGAGTATTGTGGAGCCGTCAGAGCACGGCGAGCTGCTAGCGCGGATTTCGACGCTGACGCCGCAGCAGTTGCGGGTGCTGATGATGCTGTCGGAGGGGCTACCCAACAAGTTGATTGCTTATAAACTCAACGTGTCGGAAGCGACCATCAAAGCACACGTCTCGCAGATTTTGACTAAGCTTGGTGTTGACAGCAGGACACAGGCCGTGATCGCAATCAATCGGCTCGACGATAGCGAATGGCGTGCTAACGGTTGAAGTTGATTGTTTCTAAACTCTTTCCGGCTCGGCAGATTGCGGCGTTGGCGGCGGGGTGATTTTACCGTGCATCAGCAGTTGGGCGAGGGCGGCACGTAGCGCTGCCGGTTTGATCGGCTTTTTCAAGTGGGTGAAACCGCAGTTGCGGATCTCGCGTTGCACGTCGATCGAGTGGTCGGCGGTGATGATCATCGCTGGGATGTTCATTTTCGATACCGCGCGAATACGGGCAATGGCCTCGACGCCGGTGCCGTTGTCCAAGTGATAGTCGGCCATGATGACGCTCGGCCAGAGGTTGGGCGAGGCAGGGAAGCCCATCCGGCGCAGGATGACCGCTTCTGCATTGCCGGTGGTTTCGACGGAGCAATTCCAGCCTTTCAATAGCGCTTCCATGCCTTCGAGCACGGCGGGTTCGTTGTCGATGCACAAGACGCGGACGCCGTCGAAGCTGCCAAGGTTGGGGGCGGTTTTCATGTTGGCAAACATCGACGGTGGGAGCGCTGCCGTGCGCGGCACGTGGACTGCGAACATTGAGCCGCGGCCCAGCGTCGAGGAAAGTTCGAGGCGGGCGTCGAGAACTTTGCAGATGCGTTCGACGATGGACAGGCCGAGGCCGACGCCGCGCTCGTTGCCGACGGTTTCGTCCAGGCGCTGGAACTCCTTGAAGATGATTGCCTGATCGGTGAGTGCGATGCCGGGGCCGGTGTCGTATACGGCGATCGCGACGGACGCGTCGTGACTGCGTACGCCGATCAGTACGCGACCGCGCGCTGTGTACTTAATCGCGTTGGCGAGCAGGTTTTGCAGAACACGGCGCAGTAACCGCCGGTCGGAACGTACCCAGACACGCGTTGAAACGAGTGTGAGTTGCAGGCCTTTCGCGCTGGCGATGGGCTGGAATTCGACGAGGAGCTGATCGAGAATGACGGAGAGCGGGAAGGCTTCGAAGTCGGCTTCGAGGCGGCCTGCGTCCATGCGCGACATGTCGATGAGGGCCGAGAAAATCTCTTCGACAGCCTGCAAGGAGGCGTCGAGATTTCGGACCAAGTGTCCTTCAGTGCCGGCCATCGAGCGTTCGAGCAGGCTTGAAGCGTAAAGCCGGGCGGCGTTGAGCGGCTGGAGGATGTCATGGCTGGCAGCGGCGATGAAGCGCGTTTTGTCGACATTTGCGGTGTCGGCTTCGGCGCTGGCTACTTCGAGGGCGGAATTTACGTCCACGAGTTCGCGTGTCCGCTCCTGGACCCGGCGTTCAAGGGTCTCGTTCGAGCGGGCGAGGGCTGCGTCGGACAGGACGCGGTGGGTAATGTCAGAGAAGGTAATGACGATGCCGCCCTGGGGCATCGGGTTGGTGCGGACTTCGAGGATGTAATCGCCTGATAATTCGCGCTCGTGATAGATTTCGTGACGCACCGCGAGTTTTAAAACGCGGTCGCCAATGATGGCGTCCAGGTTGGGGCTTTCGAAGCCGGCGCGGGCGGCGGAGATGCGAAGGATCGTGTCCAGCGGGATGCCGAGCTGGACGACTTCCTCAGGTAGGTTGAGCAGTTCGCGGAACTGCCGGTTCCAGCATATCAGGCGCATGTCCTTGTCGAACACGGATAGGCCGTGGCGTACCTGATCGAGAGCGGATTGGAGGAGGTCGCGGTTGAACTGGAGGGCTTCGTTGGCGTCGTCCAACAGGCGCAGGGCGGAGACCTGGGACACGTTTCCGCGGCGTAGCAAAAGCGACATGACGAGTCGGGCCGAGGCGGCACCCACCGCGCTCGTCAGCAGGTGCTCGGTAAAGCGGATGGCGTGGACGTCGGCTTCGGGCTTTTGTGGCGCGTTGATGCCAAGCATGGGCGGGCGGCGAGCAGCGAAGGCAGCAAAGGATCGCTTGGCGCGTTCGACGCCTAAGTAGCGGGCGGCGGTTGCTTCCAGATCGTCCAGCGTCAGGGTTGTGCGCCAGCGTTTGAACGCCCGTGTTGCAGGGCGTTGCGCAAAGTCATCGGGAATGAAGATCTGGGCCTGTAACCGTTCAATTGGTTCAGGGGGACGAAGTGCGGAGATGGTAATGTAGGCAATGAGGTTGGCGCTCAAGCTCCAGAATACGGCGTGTGATATTGGGTCGAATTGGAGGAACAGCAGGGCGTCGGGGCGCAATGCAGAGATGTCGAAGGGGCCGTTGCGGACCAAGCTTTCCGGTAAATAGCCGGCCTTGGTGATCCATGGAACCAGCAGGGTGTAAAACCAGATCGCCATCCCTGACAGTATACCGGCGATGGCACCGTTTGCCGTTGCATTGCGCCAGATCAGCCCCCCGAAGAAGGCCGGGGCGACTTGGGCGATGGCGGTGAAGGAAATGAGGCCAATCGAAACGAGGCTCTCGAACTGGGCCAGGGTGCGATAGACGCCATAGGCCAACAGCAGAATGACAATGATCGCCGAGCGCCGGATCAGCAGGACGAATCCGGCCATATCGGAGCGGGGTTCACTGGTGGATCGCAGCATTTGGCGACGCAACAGAAGTGGAAGAGCAAGGCCGTTGCTTGCCATGATCGACAGCGCGACTGCCTCCACGATCACCATGGCGGTTGCTGCCGACAGCCCGCCGATGAATGCGGTGAGCGACAAGACCGGGCTTGCGGCGCTCATCGGCAGCGTCATGACGAAGAAGTCGGGATCGGCGACGCCGCGCGCAAACAGCAGGTGACCCGACATAGCGATCGGGATGATGAAGATGTTGATTGCGACGAGGTAGAGGGGAAACAACCAGCGGGCGCGTTGGATTTCGCGTTCTGAGTTGTTTTCCACAACGATAACGTGGAATTGGCGCGGCAGAAGGATGACGCAGCACGCGCTGAGCAGGGTCAACGTAAGCCATTTGCCGCCATGAACCGTGCCCGAAAAAATCCTGCTGATCTCATTGTCGGCACTGGCGCGTTGCCAAAAGTTTGCGGGGCCGTCGAACATGAAGAACAGGACGAACAGTCCGACCGCTGTCAATGATGCGAGTTTGATGAGACTTTCAACGGCAATGGCAAGCATCAGGCCGTCTTGATGTTCGGTTGCGTCGATGTGGCGGGTGCCAAATAGGATCGCGAAGGCTGCGAGTGCTAAGGTTATGACGATGGCAGTATCGAGAGAGGCGATACCCGGCTGGTCAATATGAACAAGCGGGCCACCACCGAGCAGGGTTTCAATGGATACGGAAATCGCTTTTAGTTGCAATGCGATGTAGGGTAATGACCCGATAATCATCACCAGCGCGACGACGGCTGCCACCTTCTGGCTTTTGCCGTAGCGGGCGGCAAGAAAGTCTGAGACCGACGTCAGGTTCTGACTTTTGGCGAGGCGGATGATCCGTAACAACAGCGGGTATCCGGCCACGAACACGATGATAGGACCCAAGTAGATGGGTAAGAAATCGTAGCCTGTCGTTGCGGCTAGGCCGACGCTGCCGAAGAAGGTCCAGGACGTGCAATAGACCGCCATCGAGAGGGCATAAATGAGCGGTTGTCCGCCGGAGCCTTCCCGCACGCGGATTGCACGATCACCGATCCAAGCAACGGCAAATAGCGCGCCGACATAGCAGAGCGCCACCATGACCAGAAAACTGCTGTCAAACATCGGTTTGGTCATCTAGTGGTTGCCATCCAGACGCGGCCAAACTGCCGCCACGTCAACAGTCTGCTCTGGCATTGGCCGGTTTGTCTATCCGGCTTTTATCTGGCTGGGAAATGTCTTCGTGCGATGCCTTGGTAGAACTGCTCCCGCAAATTGCGATTGATGTCGCGGCGCACTAAATGTTTCGCCAAAATCGTTTGCAGGTGCGTGGCCTGATGAATTGTCGCGGCGATCAAGTTCCGCTAGCGTCCCGAATCAGGCGGTCCTGATGGGTCAGCCTAGACGACGACTCATTTGATCTGCTCAACAATAGGGGAACGCACTATGGGAATGTTGGACGAATTCAAAGAATTTGCCATGAAGGGCAACGTCGTTGACCTTGCCGTCGGTGTCATCATGGGTGCCTCGTTCGCACCCATCGTTGGTACACTGGTCGACAACGTGATCATGCCGCCAATCGGTTTGGCAATGGCTGGGCTTGATTTTTCGTCGCTCAAGGCTGTGCTGCAGACGCCTGATCCAGCTAAGAAAGTTGCGGAAGTCGCCATTGGTTATGGTCTCTTCCTGAACGCTATCATTAAGTTCATGATCACGGCGTTTGCAATCTTTCTGCTCGTTAAGGCCATGAACTCGATGAAGAAGCCCGCTACGGCTGCTGCTCCTGCGGCTCCCCCTCCAAGCGAAATCTATCTCAAGGAAATCCGCGACGCGCTGGTCAAGAAGTAAGATTGCGATGGCTGGTTTTTTGTGGAAACCCGCATGCGGCATGGCGTTGCGTGCGGGTTTTGGTTTTTTTGAGAGCCGCATTGACGGAGCGGTAGCATGTGATACGAGTTTGGCGATGCGGGCGTAGTTCAATGGTAGAACGGCAGCTTCCCAAGCTTCATACGAGGGTTCGATTCCCTTCGCCCGCTCCAATTGCCGTGGCTTGACCAGTTGCTGTTTGCGTTCCGTGCGGGGTTTTGGCCCAGTAGAACGGGGCGCGGATAAATTCGTAAATGGCGTAGTAGCCCGCGACTGAGATCGGCAGCCAATAGAGCGGCGACATCAATGCGTGGCGATACAGGTCGTTGCGACCTCGCCGCTTGAGCGCCAGTAAGGCCAGCAGGATTGTGACGACGGCGGCGGCTGCCAGGTTCATGATGCCCAGCCACCAGAACCAGGCGCGCGGACCGCTCTCCAGGGCGGGGAACAGGCTGCCATTGGCCCCGTCGATAGCCAGCATCGCGTAAAACCAGGGGTGAGCAAACGTCGACAGCAGGCCGCCGCCCAGGACGACTTGGAACCACACAAACGACTTCGCGCCCAACTCGCGCCAGAGGCGCACGGGATCGCGCATATGGACGAAGTACGTTTGCAGCCACCCCTTTTGCCAGCGGGTGCGTTGGGCGAACCAGGGGCGGGGTTGGGCCGGGGCCTCCTCCCAGGTCGTTGAGGGCAAGATGCCGACGTGCCAGCCGAAGCGGGCGAGCCTCAGACCCAAGTCGGCATCCTCCGTGACGTTCCAGGGATCCCAGCCGCCGGCAGCGTCTAGGGCTTGGCGGCGGAAATGGTTCGAGGTGCCACCCAACGGGACGGGCAGGTTATGGTGGGCGAAAGCAGGTAAGATTGTGTCGAATAGGGCGGTGTATTCAATAGCGAATTGGGTCGTGAGCCAGGATTGGTGGGCGTTGTTGATGGCCAGGCTCGCTTGAAGGCAGCCGAGATTGGGGCTGCCGCTTTCAAACATTGCATGAGCCCGGCGCAGTTGACCGGGGTCGGGGAGGTCTTCGGCATCATAGACGACGATATAGTCACCGTGGGCGAATGTCAGGGCGTAACAGAGTGCGCGCGGTTTGGTACGGGGCAGGCCAGCTGGTACGATGACGAGCCGCATGTGGGGGGGTAGGCTGGTTGCCAGCAGAGCTGTTTGGGTGGCTTCGTCGTGGGCTTCGAGTGCGAAGATGATGTCGAGTTTGCCGGTTGGATAGTCGAGGGCGCGCATTGCGCCGACGAGTTGGGGCACAACGGGCACTTCGGCATGGAGTGCAATCAAGACGCTATAGACCGGTAACTGGGCGTCGGGCTGGGCCGTGACGTGAAGCGCCTCATAGGGATGGTCCGCATTGGTCAGCGCATGGCGGAGCGCTAGTAGCCGTACCGACAGGAGCAGTGCAAACGCCAGCGCGAATAGGAATTGCAGTGAGAACCCGATCATGGCGGGTGCGAAAAACATGGAGGAAAGCGTGCCTAAAGCTACGGCAATCAGCCACGTTCTCTGTGCGGTCCAAAGGCCGGTTCTTGCAGATAGCGATGGGTCGAGCCGCTCGAGGCGCGCGACTGATTCATCCAAACATTTCAGGCTTGAGGGCGATTCGTGGGCTCCTGACTGCGTCCAAACAGGAGCAACCCCGTCGACGACTTTGCCCCCGGCCGCTATCGCTGCTTGCCTCGACGTCTGTTCCAAAGTCCCCCCATCCGCATGCGACGCCGATTAAGTTGCCGGCTGACGGCCCTGCGGGTAATACTTTCAAGGCTAATCTCGTTTTGGCCGATTTGCCCGTCGCAATCGCCAATTGTCCGCATCCTCCAGGGTATGATGATTAAAGTTCAAATGCGAATCATCTGTTTTCTTGCCGCTTTTGCCATTGGTGTTGTGGCCGAGCGGGCGAGCGCTGCCGGGGGGGCGCCTGCTAGTGCTGCGACTGAAGCGGCCGTCGAGGCCCCTGCCCCGCCGCCGTCTGATGGTCAGCGCCGGGTTGTTTTGCGGTTTGTGACCGAAGGTGATTTCCCGCCGTTCAACTATACCGATGCGGAAGGCGCACTGACCGGCTTTAACGTCGATCTTGCACGGGCGATTTGCCTAGAGGTCAATGCCGCGTGCGATATTAAGGTGCGGCCATGGGAAGAGCAATTTGCGGCACTCGTGTCTGGGGACGCAGATGGTGCGATTGCGGCCCAGCGGGTGACGTGGGCTGGGGTGGCCAAGGTTGCGTTTTCGGAACGCTATTTTCATACGCCGGGTCATTTTGCAGGCAAGCGCGACGGCGCGGTCGTCGATACCACGCCGGAGGCGCTGGAAAGCAAACCGGTCGCCGTCGCGAAGGGGACGGCGCACGAAGCCTACCTCAAGAAATTCTTTCACGAGAGCGCGATCAAGACGTTCGATTCGATTGAGCTTGCCCGTGAAGCTCTGGCCGACGGCAAGGTTGCGTATCTGTTCGACGATGCGATCGGGCTGTCTTTATGGATCAATGGCACCAACAGCCGTCAGTGCTGCGAACTCAAAGGCGGGCCGTTTCTGGAGCCAAAGTTCTTCGGCGACGGTATTGCGATTGCGCTGCCCAAGTCTGATCCACAACTCAAGACACTGATTGACGGCGCGTTGGTCAAGGTGCGGGAGAGCGGCCGGTTCGACGAACTCATTCAGCGATATTTTCCGTCCCGAATTTATTGAGGATAGGCTCGGAGACGCCCGCAGATGGGCTTTTGCGCATCACTGTTTTGTCAAATATGGGAGTGCCGCATTTCCAAGGCGTTCTGTGTCACACTCCTGCAATGAAACGGAGTGCATTGGATTGACGGCTGGTCGCCATGACTTGCTCAAGACTTGCGGCTATTCTTTGCGACGGGAGCGCTAAAAGCTTATGCCGACCTACAAAACTCTGTTCTTGTCCGATATTCATTTGGGCACGCGCGCCAGTCAGGCCGACATGCTGCTTGATTTTCTCAAGCACAACGATGCCGAGACCATTTACCTGGTGGGCGATGTGGTCGATTTCTGGCGTATCCGGCGTGGGGCCGTCTGGTTGCAATCTCACAACGACGTGTTGCAGAAATTGTTGCGTAAGACGCGCAAGGGGACGCGGATCGTTTACATTCCGGGCAATCACGACGAAGGCTTGCGCGACTACTGCGGTCAGAAGTTCGGTGGCATCGAGGTCGAGCGGCAGGCAGAGTTCACCACGGCTGCCGGCAAGCGCTATGTGGTCATGCATGGCGACGAGTTCGACGTCGTTATGCGTTATGCCAAGTGGCTCGCGTTCCTGGGGGATCGCGGTTACGAGTTCGCGCTG
>JANOVN010000129.1:0-8902 GCA_031417455.1 Hyphomicrobiaceae bacterium
CTTGCTTGAAGCCCATGACAATTGGCGGGTTTTCCAGATCGCCGGAGCGACCCTTTTCGCATCAATTCGTTCTGCCCCTCGCAAGTCGTGAACGCGTTAAATTAAACCCGTGGCCGTGCCGCCAGTACCTCTTTCATCGCCGAGCCCCTTCACGTGCTAGCGGCAGCGGCAGGCGCGCGATAGGAGCCGCCGTTGACCAGCAGCGCCCACGCGATCCGGGCCATCTTGTTGGCGTAGGCGACGGCAGCCTTCTTGACCGGCATGCGGGCGAGCAATGCCACCAGCCAGGGATGCTTGTCAGGATGCGCCTGGGCATGACGGATCACGGCCATTGCGCCCCCGACCAGCAGCTGGCGCAGATAGCGGTCGCCTTGCTTGGAGATGCCCTTGAGCCGCTCCTTGCCGCCCGAGCTGTCGTTTTTGGGCGTGAGCCCGATCCAGGCCGCAAGGTCGCGCCCGGACTTGAACGCATTGGCGTCAGCGACGCTGGCCGTGAGTGCGCTGGCGGTAATCGGGCCGATGCCGGGAATGGTCTCGAGGCGGCGGCTTTGAGCGCAGGCGCGGTAAGCCGCGTGGATGGCACGGCCAAGATTATCGATCTGTTGCGACAAGGCTTCTCGCAACGCGGCCAGAGCTTGCAGCGTCGCGCGTGCAGCGCTTGGCAGCCGGGCATCGGTTTCGTCGTCGATCACGCACAGCAATTGCGCGAGCCCGGCGCGGCCAACAGGGGCGATGATGCCAAGCTCGGCCATGTGTCCGCGGATCGCGTTTACCAGCTGAGTGTGCTGGCCGACGAGCAATTGACGGGCCCGATGCACCATCAAGGCCGACTGCTGCTCGACCGTCTTGACGGGAACCGGCCGCATGCTCGGGCGGGGTGCGGCCTCGCAGATCGCCGCCGCGTCGGCCGCGTCGCTCTTGCCGCGCTTGACGTAGGCTTTCACGTACTTGGCCGGCATCAGCTTGACGGTATGGCCAAGGGCCCCGATCTCGCGCGCCCAATAGTGTGCCGTGCCGCACGCTTCCATGCCAACCAGGCACGGCGCAAGCGTCTTGAAAAACGCCAGCACCTTCTCCCGCCGCAGCTTTTTAATCACCACCACGGCTCCTCCCGCATCGACTCCATGCACTTGAAAAACCGACTTTGCTAAATCTAAACCGAGTGTTGTAACCTGTTCCATGGGCGGCTCCTGGCTCGTGATTCGTTCCAACGATCACCCTTTTGGCACATCAATGCCGCAAGCAGGCGCCGTCCACCCCATCATCCCGTGCGCGGCGCAGCATCCGTCATGATGCGACGCAGACACGGGACCCAGCACTTTAGCGCCGCAGGCACCATTAACTTTCCTTGGTCGTCCATAACCCCACCCGCTGCGGAGCCGCCATCACCACACGCGCCGACTGCGCCACCACCACATCCCCGGCGGCCTTCACCACATTCCACCGTTTCCGCGCGCCCGACACTCTCGCCCGCACGCCAGAACCATCGGCACCACCCTCCCGCACCACGTTCCCGATATCGCTATATATCCGCCGCGCCGCCGCAATCGCCAGCGCCGACCGCCCCGGCAACCGCGCAATCCCATAGTACGCGGACTCGTAATACCGGTCCGCCTCATCGAGCAGCCGCAGCGTGACCCCATGCACAGCGCTCGCATATTCCGCCGCGCCAACCCCGCCCACCGGCACTCCCGCCTCCGCCAGCCAATCCCCCGGAAGGTACACGCGACCCACGCCAGCATCCCCAGACACGTCTCGCGCGATGTTTGTTAACTGAAACGCCAACCCCAGATCGCACGCCCGCTCCAGCGTCGCCTGGTCCCGCATGCCCATGATCATCGCCATCATCACGCCGACGCACCCCGCCACATGATACGAATACGTCAGCGTGTCCTGAAGCGTCCGGTACTCCTGACGGCGCACATCCATCGCCATCCCTTCGAGCAGGTCGAGCGGATACTTCGCCGGAATCTGGTGCTTGGCCACCACCGTCTGCAATGCGAGAAAAATCGGCTCGACCGCGCGGCCCTCTACCGCCGCAATCGTTTTATCCCGCAAGGCCGCCAGCGTCTCAGCGCTCGCCACCCCCGCAGCGTCGTACCGATTAAATCCAAGCTCCTGCCCGTCGATCTCGTCGTCGCAATGTCGGCACCACGCATACAGCAGGTAAGCCGACGCCCTAACGTGGGGCGAAAACAGCCGCGCTGCTCCAGCAAAACTTTTCGACCCGCGCTCAATCCGCTCGCGCGAAAACGCAATCAGCTCGGCCTCGCTCCAGCTCTTGGGGTCGGCACTCATCGCCCAACCTTCCCCCCGCAATCCTTGCCCGCAAACGACCACGCAGCGCCCTCGCCGAACACGCCCAGGGCCTTGCCCAGCGGCACCGGCGGCTTGGTCGCCATGATCGCAATGATCTGAGCTTTATCGGCAAACGTCAGCCGTGCCGCAAAGAACCGCTCGATCAGCCCGCCTGGCAGCCGGTAAAACCGCTCCAATATCAACACCCGTTCGCTCGGTTCCGCCGCAATGAACATCATCCGGTTCAGCAACCTGAAAAACGCCCGCTCCTTCCACAACGCCCGCGCATAGCCCTCAACTTCTGCCCGCACGCCCGCAGCCGTAAGATCGGCCAGCCCCGCCAGCCGGTCTGCAAACACTAGCGCATCGGGCAGCGAATACCCGGTCGTGGGGTGAAACAGCGCAGCCCTCAGTCCCGACCGCGCAACGCCCGCCTCGCCGGAACGCCAGAACGCATCCATGTCGCCAGCCAGCACGATCGGCAGCACGCCGCTCTCCTCCCGCACAATCCGCGCAATCCGCCAGCCCTTAGCGGCCGCATACGCCTTAACCCGCTCACGCACGACACCCCCATCCAGCGCCGCCCCATCGGCGTAGTACGTATCCTCGACCAGCATCCGCGTCGGCGAAAACGGCAGCGTGTAAACGAACCGGTACCCGTCCAATTGCTCGACGGTGGCATCCATGATGACCGGCACGCTCTCCCCGTGCGGCCCGTGCGTCTCGATCTCCAACCCCACGAACTTCTGAAACCCCAGTGCCAGCGGCGTCTCCGAATCTGGCCCCCGCCCGTCGATCACGCACCGGGCTGTCAGCACGCGCTGATCGGCCAGCACCACACGATCTGGTCCAAGGCTCGCAACCTCCACCCCCAACATCAACTGATCGCCCAGCAGCGGCGCCAGTACCGCATGCAGCAACTCCGACGAAATCGAATGATAACCCGCATCAAATACCCGGGCGTGCTTGGGAAACCGCACGGCCTGCCGTGCCCACGACGCAACCATAAACGGTGCCAACTCGGCCAGCGCACCAATCCCAACATCGCCGCTGTGAAACGACCACGTATGGTTACCGCCCAGCTTTTCGCCACGTTCAATCACACAAATCCGCAACTCAGGCCGCCGGATCATCAGCCGCCACGCGATCAGCGCATTGGCCAGTCCCCCGCCCACGAGGATGAAATCGAAGTCCTCCCGGCAACCATTCGAACGCTCAGTGATGGTATTTCCTGTCACGAACAACTACTTCTCGTCAGTGGCCACACCGGCCCGGCCCATTTTGTTGCCAATGCTACAGTACAAAATCGCAACGCGGTGTCATCCATACGGTGCCTGATTGCGTTAGATTTCCAGTTGACGACAGACGAAACAAGTCGCGATAGATAAAACAAGTTAAGAGAACCCAGTTCGCATGCACGGCCACGCGAAAATACCGCCATCCAGCACCTGCCCGAGCCCATCCTCGAACTGGGCCGAACCCGCAGCCGTGGCCCGCCTTCGCACCCACATCGATCAGCGGCTCGGCGTCCTATCCGCTGCCCCCCATAATTGCCCGGTCAGCTTGAACAAGGCCGTCCGCCACGCCTTGCTCGCCCCCGGCAAGCGCGTCCGCCCCCTCTTGACCATGTTGACAGCTGCCCAATTCGGCACCGACCCGTTTAAAGCCCTCGACGCTGGATGCGCCGTCGAACTAGTCCACACTGCCTCCCTGGTCCTCGACGATCTCCCGTGCATGGATGATGCCCGCACCCGCCGCGGCATACCCAGCACCCACTCAGCATTCGGTGAGTCCACCGCCACGCTTGCAGCCATCGCCATGCTCTCGCGCGCGTTCGGCGTCATCGCCCAGATGGACGCTATCTCGTGCGCTGCTCGCATCGACCTGACAGCAATCTTGTCCTATGCCGCTGGTGCCGATGGCCTCGCGGCCGGCCAGGAACGCGACCTCCACGACCGCAGCCCCGCTGACCGGCTCGCCAAAATCAACGACATCAACGATCAGAAAACCGGCGTCCTGTTCACAGCGGCCGTCCAAATGGGCGGGCGCATCGCGCAGGTTGACGACGCCCGCATGACAGGGCTCGCCACCTTTGGCCGCGAAATCGGCCTTGCCTTCCAGGCTCTCGACGATGTGATCGACATCTCGCGCTCAGCGCAAGATGCCGGCAAAGACACCGGCAAAGACGCTGGCAAAGCAACGATTGCCACGGTCATGGGCGTGGACGCGGCGCGTGCGCAAGTCGGCCGCCATCTGACCAACGCCCACACATCCCTCGAACCCTACGCCCCAGCCTCCGGCCCCCTCCGCACCTTCATTTCATCAATTTTCGCCCAAACAGCCGCTAAGTGAGCGGCTTGCACGCCCCTCGCAAACCGTGGACAAGCCCATCGGTGTTGCAAAAATGGCAGCCCATTTCCTCTGCAGAAGTATATCACCTGACTAAATCGTAGGCAGTGGCCCCGTTTTCGCCGCTTCGTTGCGCCAAACAGCACAACACGGAGCACCGGGGGCTCCGGTTTTGCGTCCCTACGATTTTAGAGACGGTTTTGGAGAGGCAGATATGCCGACGAAGTTTTCGCGCGCGCGCTGGTGGCTCATGACAGGTGCAGCAATCGCCCTGACCGGCTGCTCGTCGGGCATGCCGTCCCTCACCGGCGGTCCCTCCGAAATTGACCGCACCTTCCTGATCGCCGCCGGCAATTGGGACCGCGACAAAGACGGCAACGTCACCTGCGACGAATGGAAAGCCTATGCCGCCGAACTGTTCGGCATCGGCGACGTGGAGCGCAAAGGCCACCTGACCCCCGAAGACTGGAAACGCATCATCGCCATCGACCGCATGTTCGAAACCGTCGACTTCAAATACTACGACCGCAACGGCGACGGCAAAGTCGACCGCGCCGAATTTGTCGACCGCCCCAATCGCGCCTTCGAGATGGCCGACCGCAACAAGGATTGCATCCTCACGACCGTGGAGCTGACCGGCGCTCGCACGGCCGGCGCGCCCGCCGCCAAGGTCGTCCCCGCCGGCAACGAAAGTGGCCAAAGCAAAGGAACAGGCGGCGTCGGCCGCTAACGGGCCAACCCCGCTCTCAATTGTCATCCTCGGGCTCGTCCCACGCCTGTCCGGTTCGCGATTTCGCTCGTGGCCGGACAAGTTAGTATTGGTTGAAAATTCCGGTCCGGGCGGGCCGTATGGACGCGGATTCCCCTCCCGCTGTATTCCCGGACAAGTGCGCCTTCTTGCGCACGCAGATCCGGGACCTTTACCACTCTCAGTTGCAAAGACCCCGGATCGCCATCGCTCGCTGCGCTCACAACGCCGTCTGGGGAAACAGTGTTGGGAGAAATAGAAATTAAACCCGACAGCCGTGTGCTCGTCCCGAGGACCCATTCCTCAACGGATTCAGCGCACAACCTTCACGCAGCACGTTCGCGATGAGTGCCGCAAAATAGTATACCCATGCGTGCCATCCCCCGCTAAGCTCCCCCGCGTGACGCACCTGTTCTACTATCCCGACACGCCCGACCTGCCGCTGCCGCCGGAACACCGCTTCCCGGCGCAGAAGTACCGTTTGCTTCGCGAAACCATTCAACGCGAACGCATCCTCGACCCCGCCCAACTCGCTCCTGCGCCACAAGCCAGCATCACCGACCTCTGCCGCGCCCACGACGAGGCCTACGTTTCCGCCATGCTGACCGGCACGGTCTCGCCCAAAATCCAGCGCGAAATCGGGCTGCCCTGGAGCGAAATCCTCGTTGCGCGCTCCCGCGCCACCGTCGGCGGAGCCCTCGCCGCCGCACGCCACGCCCTCATCACCGGCCTGAGCGGTCAACTCGCCGGTGGCACCCACCACGCCCACCGCTCCCATGGCCGCGGCTTCTGCGTCTTTAATGATTGCGCCGTCACGGTTCTGACCCTGCTCGACGAAGCCACGATCCACAGCGCTGCCATCCTCGACCTTGACGTCCACCAAGGCGACGGCAACGCCGCCATTCTTAGCCCTGAACCGCGCGTCTTCACAGCAAGCGTCCACGGCGCAAGCAACTACCCGTTCGTCAAACCAGCTTCGACGCTCGACATCGGCCTGCCCGATCACGCCAACGACGAGACCTACCTCGCCGCCTGCCACCATGGGCTCGACGCCGTGCTCGTCTCAAAACCTGACCTGATATTTTACATTTCCGGGGTCGACCCGCTCGCGAGCGACCGCCTGGGCCGCCTCGCCGTAACCCATGACGGCCTGATCGCCCGCGACCGCGCCGTCTTCACCGCCTGCCGCAAAGCGGGCATCCCTGTCGTCATCCTCATCGGCGGCGGTTACGCCAACCCCATCACAGATACGGTCACCGCCTACGCCAACACCTTCATAACCGCCCGCGAAGTCTACGGGTAACATCCTCTACCCCTTCTTCAAGCTCACGCGCACTTCGACCGGAATATCCAGCGACACCCACGTGCCATTATCGTCAGAGGCCTTACCGACCCCGAACGCGATGCGCTTCAAGGCCGTCTTGCCCACGAGCTTTGCCGTATCGCCCTCGACCTTGAACGTAAACGCAAACACCACCGGCACTTTCACACCCCGCATCGATAGCGTGGCGTCCGCCTCAAACATTTCCGTGCCCACGCTGCGAAACGCGGTCGTCTCAAACACACCCGACGGCGTCGCCGCAACATTGAACCAATCAACCGTCGGCAAGGTCTTGTCGTAAGTCGCGTCCCCCGTCTTCGCCGACCCCAACGCAACCGTCACCGTTGCTTTCGAGCCCGCAAGATCGGCCGGATCAAAATTGATCGCCGCATCCCACTTTTCAAACGTGCCCTTGAATTTGTTCCCCGCATGCTCGCCCAAAAACCCGATGGAACTCTCGGCAGGAACGACAGTCCACACTCCCGCTATCGCCGATCCGCACGTAGCAAGAACCGCCAGCAGACCAGCAGCCAACATCTGACCAAGTCGCAGTGTCATGACCTTATCCAATCGATGATTTTTTCGCCGCACGCACGCCGGGCAGCATCCGGGCAAGCACATCGTCCCGGTTGACGAAATGATGCTTCAGGGCAGCGCCCACATGCAGCACGATCAGGGCAATCGCCCCAAACGCCAGATACTTATGAACCGTCTTGAACAGCGCTTCCGCAGCCTTCTTGTCTTCAAGGCCTGCCAGCATTGGGATATGTGGCCACTCAAACAGCCCGAACACCATCGTCGGAAAGCCGAGCGGGCTAGACGACACCATCGCCCACCCAGCCACCGGAATGGCAAGCATCAACGCATAGAGCCCATGATGAGAGAGGTGCGCCGCCATGACCTCGAACGACGTCATCCCTGCAGGCAACGGCGGCGGCGGGTTCATCACCCGCCACACGATCCGCAGCACCGTCAACACGAGCACGCTCAGCCCGAGCGCCTTGTGCCACTGGTAAACCTTGAAGGCGAAGTTCCGCGTCTCCGGCACCTTGATGGCATCGCTCATCCACAGCCCCGCTGCGAGCAGCGCAAACACCGCCAACGCGATCGACCAATGCAACGCAATCGCAACGGCATTGTAGCGGGGGGAGCCAGTCATTGTGTTGCCTCATGGAAGAAAGAGCAGGCCAAGGTGCTCGCCCCTTGAAGCCCTTTAAAATGGGGGTCCAGGGGACCCGTCCCCTGGCCTTTTCTTCACTTAGCCACCCTGCATTTCGGCTTCGATCAACACCGCAACATCGTCACCGACGAACGGAATGTTGGCCGTCATGCCAAACTCCGAGCGCTTCACCGTAACGGTCGCAGAAAACCCAACGGCTGGCTTCTTGCTCATCGGGTGCGCAGCCATCCCGCCGTTGAACGTCACCTTCAATACGACCGGCTTCGTTACGCCAAGCAGCGTCAGATCGCCGGTCACGTCCGCCGTCTTTGCGCCGGTCATCTTTACAGCCGTCGATTTGAACTCGATTTTTTCGAAGAACTCGGCATTGAACCATTTGGCGCTCGTCGCCAGAACCTTGTCGAAATTTTCCTTTTCAACGAACGGGAAGTCCGTCTTGATCGACATCGGATCGATAGTCGCCGTCAGCGTGGACGTTTCGGGCTTGGCAGGATCAAACGTCAGCGTCGCATCCACCTTCGCAAACCGCGCAGTGTAGTTCGACAGCCCCATGTGCATGACCTTCCAGGTCACGCTCGCGTGCGTCGGATCGATCTTGAAAGTCCCGGCGGGAACATCGGTGGCCAACTGCGCGGAGACGGGCGCGGCAACGGCAAGTGCCAGACCGGCAGCAAAAGCAAGGCTAGATACAATCTTCATCAGACAAATCTCCAGTTGAGATGATCGAGTAAACGAGCGCTTTTCGCACTTTAGATTGAATCACCTATCCACTGTTCTCCCGGACAAGTGCGCCCCCTTGCGCGCGCAGATCCGGGATCTTTACCCAACTCGAACCGGTAATGACCCAGGATCGGCAAGTGAAGGGCCGTCCGGGGAAACAGCGTCTTGGGTGATTCTGCTTTCATTTGTAGCCGAAAGCACTCCCGTAATTTAACTCGCTAGTTCCATATTTCCGAACTCGCGAGTGAGCAAGCTCCCACCACGCATACCTGCCCTCTGTGACAAG
>JANOVN010000130.1:0-16272 GCA_031417455.1 Hyphomicrobiaceae bacterium
TACGGCGGGCCGTGGGCTTTATGACACCAAGGCTGATCAGCTCGATTTGACGGAGGGGATTACGGTCGTCACGCAGTCGGGAATGAAGGCTCAGTTGCAGATCGCGACGATGCACACGAAGGCGGGGACGCTTTATTCATACGCGCCGGTGAGGGTCGAGATACCAACCGGGGTGATAACGGCCAACAAGCTGAATTTAAACCAGAAAACGCGCGATATTGCGTTTGCGGATTCGGTTGTTGCGCATCTTGTGCCGCCTGCGAAGCCGACGACGGCGGGGGCAGCGCCGACACCCGTTGCCAAGAGCAAGGACATGGCGGCGTTCGGAAATTCAAATGCGCCGGTCGATGTGACGGCGGACCGGCTCGACGTGCACGACAGCGCCAAGAGTGCTCAGTTTTCAGGGAAGGTGCGGGCGGTTCAGGGGGCAGCCCAGCTTGAGACGGGCGTGCTCGATATCACGTATGACAGTGCGAACGCGGGGACTGCTGTTGGAGCGGGTGCCAGCGTGTCGGTCGCGGGTGACCCGGCGATGGCGGCGGCGGCGACCAAGATCAAGCGGATTTTCGCGCCCGGCCCGGTGGTCATGACGCAAGGGACCGGGGATCGAGTGACGGGCAATTCCGCGGATTTCGACGCAGTGGCCGAGACGGCGACGGTGATTGGCAGCGTGGTGATGACGTCGGGTGCCGACAAGCGCGCGACGGCGGAACGGGCCGAGTTTCAATCGAAGACGGATGGGATCGAGTTGTCGGGCAATGTGGTGGTGAATTCGGGCCGCAACGAGCTGCGGGGCCGCCGGTTGAGCGTCAACCGTAAGGCTGCGACGACGCTATTGACGGCGGCGGCGGAGGGTGGATTGCCCAGAAGCCGGATTTTTGCGCGGCTTTATCAGGGCGATGGGCAGCCAGCTAAGCAAGCGCTGAAGAAAGCCCCAGTTGCTGAGGCGGCGGCGGAGACGGGAGCTGCGGCGGGTCTGGGGTTTGCTTCGTTCAAGACCGACCCCAGTGCGCCGGTCGATATCGAGGCGGACAAGCTTGCGGTCGATGACGGCAAGAAGCAGGCAGTGTTCTACGGGGATGTGAAAGCAGTGCAGGCCGATTTCGTTATTCGCACCAGCGAATTACATGCGACGTACAGCGGGGAGGCGGGGCTGGCGAGCGTGTCTGCTCCAACGGGTGGGGACAAGACCAAGACTCCTGCGCAACTGACGAAGATCGAGGCCAAAGGCAAGGTGATCGTCACATCAAAGCAGAACCAGCAGGTGACGGGCGATTGGGCGATTTTCGATATGAAGTCGAATACGGTTGTGGTCGGTGGTAAGGAAGTGATCCTGACCCAGGACAAGAATATCGTGCGTGGCAATAAGCTCTTGATCGATATGACGACGGGGCAAAGCCGGGTGATCACGGAGATTGGTGGCGTGGCTGGAGCGGCGGCCGGTGCAAAGCCTGGACGTGCGTCGGTCATATTCTATCCCCAGGAGCGGCAGAAGGGGACGATTGCGCCGGTAAAGCCTGCGGCTCCCGCCAAGCCTGCGGCCAGCAGTTGGGAATCGGCGGTTGAGCCCAGCAAGAATTGAGGGCTGTGGTGCGTAACTATGCCTGTAGTTTGGTCGAGTTTGTTAGATGAGCTGCATTCTATTGGTGGTGGCTTGGGTCCCGGCCTTCGCAGGGATGACGTACTTTCGGGATGATTTGTGCGTAAGATGGGCGGAAGATGAGTGAGGGCCGTTAGGTGAGATTGTTTCCGCTTAAGACGCAGATTCCCGACGATGGCGGTGCGTCGCCGTATGGCGCGGACGATGGGTATGGCGCGGCGTCGGCGACCGGTGGCTATCTCG
Organism: Hyphomicrobiaceae bacterium; assembly: GCA_031417455.1. Classification (GTDB taxonomy): domain Bacteria; phylum Pseudomonadota; class Alphaproteobacteria; order Rhizobiales; family Hyphomicrobiaceae; genus JANXVY01. The sequence continues at coordinate 1,844 of JANOVN010000130.1, forward strand.
ACGAAGCCGTCGGGGGCGAGGGGTGGCTGACGGCGTTCGACGTCAAGAAGTCCTACAAAAAGCGCATGGTCGTCAAAGGCGTGAGTTTGGCGGTTGGGCGCGGGGAGAGCGTCGGGCTGTTGGGACCGAATGGGGCCGGGAAGACGACCGTCTTTTATATGATTACGGGCCTTGTTCCGGCGGACGAAGGCGCGATCACGATCGATGGGCGCAATGTCACGCGGTTGCCCATGTACCGTCGAGCGCGCCTCGGGATCGGGTATCTGCCGCAGGAACAGTCGATTTTTCGCGGGTTGACGGTTGAACAAAACATCATGGCCGTGCTCGAACTGGTCGAGCCCAAGAAGAAAGCCCGGCAGGAGCAACTCGATAGCCTGCTTGAGGAATTTCATATCACCCAGCTGCGGAAATCGCCGTCGATTGCGTTGTCGGGCGGCGAGCGGCGGCGTTGCGAGATTGCGCGCGCGCTGGCGTCGCGGCCGTCGTTCATTCTGCTGGACGAGCCGTTTGCCGGGATCGACCCGATTGCGGTGGGCGACATTCAGCAGCTGGTGCGGCACTTGACCGATCGCGGGATCGGGGTTCTCATTACCGATCACAACGTGCGCGAAACGCTCAGCCTGATCGACCGCGCTTACATCATTTACGATGGTCAAGTTCTGACACAAGGTAAGCCTTCGGAAGTCATAAACAACGAAGACGTGAAGCGGGTATACTTGGGGGATATGTTCGTTAACGGCCGTTGAGTACGCTGTTACTCGTCATACTAGGCCGCATCACGGCTGACTGAAGTCAGTCATTGTGTGGGTTAAGCTTTGGTGCGCGGTTCCGCTCGGGCGGTTAAGCTCGGGCGGTTAACTGCCGCGCCCGGCAATCGGCGCTATGTTTTGCGCTGGCTGGTATCAACGAATGAATGGGTCAAGGGTCCGACGGGATGGCACTATCGGCTAAAATGGAGATGCGGCAAGGCCAGCAGCTGGTGATGACACCACAGCTGCAGCAGGCGATTCGCCTTCTCCAATTGTCCAACCTTGAACTGAACCAATTCATCGACTCCGAGCTTGAGCGGAACCCGTTGCTTGAGCGCGACGACCCCAATACCGCGCCGGTCGAGCGCCCCGATGTACCGGTGGAAGCCGCCGAGCGGGTCGAAAGCCGACCGGAAGCGGATGCATCCGAAGATTCTTGGCTCGATCTGGCCAAGCCTGCCGCCGATCCGGTGGCGGCGCTCGATACCGATCATGAGAATATCTGCCCCGATACCGCGCCCGGCGACTATGCGCAGGAAGCGGGAAGTTCTGCGCTGGCTGGCAGTACGTATGCGAATGCGCGGCAGGTCGGATCGAATTTCGCCGACGACGAGTACAATCTGGAATCGTTCGTTGCCTCTGAGATTTCGCTGAAGGATCATCTCACGCAGCAGTTGCCGCTGGCGTTACCGAATCACGCCGATTTAATGATCGGCCAGCATTTGATCGATCTGGTTGACGAGGCGGGATACATGCCAGCGGATCTTGGTGTGATCGCGGAACGGCTTGGAACGGATGACGCTCATGTGGAGCGGGTTTTGGCGACGTTGCAGACGTTTGATCCGCCGGGGGTGTTTGCGCGCTCGCTGGCTGAGTGTCTTGCGCTGCAGTTGAAGGATCAGAACCGCTACGATCCTCAAATTGCAGCGTTTCTTGCCAATTTGAATTTGCTCGCCACGCACAACATGGCTGCCCTGCGCAAGGCGGTCGGGTGCGATATGGACGAGCTTGAGGACATGATTGGCGAGATCAAGCATCTTAATCCCAAGCCCGGTTTACAGTTCGGTTCGGTGCAGGTGCAGCCAGTGGTGCCTGATGTCTATGTGCGGGCGGCGTTCGATGGCAGTTGGCATATCGAACTCAACAGCGATACGTTGCCGCGCGTGCTGGTCAATCGCAACTATTTCGCCCGGGTTTCGAAGACATCGACGGCGGATAAGGACAAAACGTATCTGATGGAATGTCTGCAGACAGCGAATTGGCTGGTCAAGAGCCTCGATCAGCGGGCACGGACAATATTGAAGGTGTCGGAAGAGATCGTGCGCCAGCAAGACGCATTTTTTATGTACGGCGTTCAGTATCTTCGTCCGCTCAATCTCAAGACGGTCGCGGATGCGATCTCGATGCACGAATCGACGGTGTCGCGCGTGACGTCGAATAAATATATGTCGACGCCGCGCGGTATCTTCGAACTCAAATACTTCTTTACGTCGTCGATTCAGTCGGCCGGCGATGGCGAGGCACATTCGTCCGAAGCCGTGCGGCACCGCATCAAACAGATGATTGAGGCGGAGAGCGCGCGGGGTGTATTATCGGACGATAAGATCGTGGAAAAACTCAAGAGCGACGGGATAGATATCGCCCGGCGCACAGTTGCGAAATACCGTGACGCTTTGCGGATTCCGTCTTCGGTGCAGCGCCGCAGAGAGAAAAAAATTACCGAGCACGCGATGCGGTCGGCTTGATAATAGGTTGTGGGCTGCGGTTCTTCGTCGTAGCGTTGACCGCTATTGATATTAGGGAAATCTGTCATAATTCCAAGACATGCGTGAATTGACAGCATTGACGACCCACTCTAGCTTTTATTCACTTGCCTCGTCTGATCCGTTGAGAAATCTATGAAGCCACACGAAATTATCTTGAGCGAGGCCTCGATGATTCCACCTCATAGTCTGCGAATTTCTACTCTTTCGTTCTGATCTCCCACATCGCAGCGTTAGGACCACTTCATGACACTTCAGGTCACGGGCAAAAACGTCGAAGCAGGCGAAGCCTTCAAGGTCTACATCACGGACAAATTGGGCGACTCGCTGGAAAAGTACATCGGTCCGGAAATCTCGGGCCATGTGCGCTTGGAAAAAGAACGCGGGCGATTCCGCACTGATTGCTCGATCCGATTGAAGACCGGACTTTTGCTCGAATCGCACGGCGAGGGCAGTGACGCCTACGCCAGCGCGGATGCCGCCGTTGAACGGATGGATAAGCGATTGCGCCGGTACAAGCGCCGCCTGAAAAGTCATCACAAGGGTCATGCCCTTGGTCAAAAACCAGACGAAACGGCGGCCAATGATTATACCGTTCGAGCTGACGAAGATGACATTGATGTGAATGAGGCGCTAAGCGAGCATCCGGTCATTATTGCGGAGGCCGAGCGTAGTATCAAGGCGCTGCCGGTGAGCGAGGCAGTGATGCAACTCGATGTCACAGACCGGGCGTTTTTGGTGTTCCGTAACGCCGGTCATGGGGGATTAAACGTCGTTTATCGCCGGACGGACGGGCATATCGGCTGGATCGATGCTAAGGAAACGGTAGTTGAGGGATAGCGTAGCGGTCAGCTTGATTTCGTTGCGATCGCCTATGATGTGACATAGCAGCATTGTAAGAGTTGGGCTTGTGCCGCTGGGGAGTTACCGGCGGCACAGAAAATGCATTTGGGGCTTGCTAGGGTCTGATAAATTTTGGCGTTGTGGCGAACGCGGAATTCACTTGAAAAAACACTCGGAAAGAACCTATGGACCTTGGCGATCTGATGACACGGGATGCCGTGCTTTGCTGCCTTAAAGTCGCAAACAAAAAGCAGGCTCTCGAAGAACTTGCGCAGGCTGCGGCTCCCCTTGCCGGGATCGAGGCGAAGGAGTTGTTCAACTCGTTGCTGCAGCGTGAGCGGCTTGGCTCGACCGGCTTGGGACGGGGCATCGCGGTTCCGCACGTCCATGTGAAGGGCTTGAAGCGGATCGTGTGTCTGTTCGCCAAGCTGTCGACCCCGGTCGACTTTGAGGCCCCTGACAATCAGCCGGTCGATTTAATGTTCTTGCTGCTGTCGCCCGACCACGCGAGTGGCGACCACTTGAAGACGCTGGCGCGGATCTCACGTCTGGTGCGCGATACGGCAATGATCGACCGTTTGCGGGCGGCCAAGGATGTCGAAGGTTTGCGGCATGTTTTGATGCCGAAAAAGGCGCCGCACGCGGCTTGATATGCCTCACGCGGGTCTTTGTGCCTCACGCGCTGCCGCGCTCCGGCGGGGCGGCGCTCGCGCCGGGTCGCGTTGCTCCCTCGACGCTGTCGCGTCGGTTTTAGCCTCACGCGCTGTGGCGCTCCGGCGTCGATGCAGGGCATCGCGGGGCGATGACGCGGCGCTCGTAGCCTAATACCAACGAGCAATAAAATTGACCTTTTCTCCACTCCATGGCCGGGCTTGACCCGGCCATCCAGGAGCTAAAAATGCCGGCCTTTCAACACGTTGCTCTGGATAGCCGGGTCAAGCCCGGCTATGGAGTAAAAGGGTGAAGCGATCAGTGAATATGCTCGATGGTATAAGTCGCGTTGCTCCCCTGCCTTCGGCGGTTTGCGGGCCGTTGGCGCTATTTGTAGCGGCTGGCGGCGAGGAGGGTGCGGGCCATGGTGCGCCAGACGGGTTCGGCAGGGATCGTGCCGTCCGTGACCCAGTTGCCGAGGGCGTCGAGGTAGCTTTCCAGCGATTGGTTGGTCCATCCGGCGCGGTTTGATTTCAGGTCGGCCTGGAGCGCTGCGATAAAGCGGACGAATTCCTCACGCGTCGAGATAGAGCGAGCGGCGGCGTCCAGGCCGTCGAACGCGCTTGGCGCGCGGTTGTCGTTCGCGCTGAGATTGGGCGCTTCCAAGCATTCGTGTTCGAAGGTCGCAAAAGCTTGAGCGCGATGGGAAATCGCGTTTTTTTCCTGCGGGTCCATTTCGCCGAAGGTGATCGCTTCGCCGTCGGCTTGGAACATGCTGTCGTAGCCAAAGCCGTTGGAGCCTCGTGGTGGCCAGACCAACACGCCATGGACTTTGCCGGTGTATTCCTGGGTGGTGCCGTCGGGCCAGGCGAGGCTCAAGACGGAAATGAAGTTGGCGCGTGGCCCAGGCGGCGTCCAGCCATTGCGGGCGGTCACTTCGTCGGCGACCTTTTGCATGGCTTGCCGGAAGTCTTTGGTGGGGCCGGCCCAGCGGGCGGAGTAGACGCCGGGATCGCCGTTGAGGCAGGCGACTTCAAGGCCTGAGTCGTCAGCGAGGGCTGGCAAGTTTGCGCCCTTAGCGGCAGCCAGCGACTTCAGGCGGGCGTTGCCGACAAAGGTCGTCTCGGTTTCTTCAGGTTCGGGGAGGTTTAAGTCTCCAGCTGAGATCGCTTCAAGGCCAAATGGGGCGATCAACTTGCGGATCTCCCAGACCTTACCGGGGTTGTGGCTCGCGACCACGAGTTTGGTGCCGGGTTCTATACGGCGCATGGTTCCACCTACTGGCATGTCGTGGGTGGCCGCCTTCGCGGCCATGACGAAAGATGGGGCGCAATGACCGCGCCACCTTCCATTCTAGTGTTCCTTCAGACTAAGCCACGGTCAGTTTCTGGAGCTGGGTCAGTTCGCCGATGCCTTTTTTGGCCAGGGACATCAGTTCCAGGAATTGCGATTCGCTGAAGGCTGTGGTTTCGGCGGTGCCTTGGACTTCGACGATGCCGCCGTTGCCGGTCATGACGAAGTTACTGTCCGCGTCGGCGTTGCTGTCTTCGGCGTAATCAAGGTCGAGAACCGGGGTGCCCTTGTACAGGCCGCAGCTGACGGCGGCGACGCTGTCGCGCATCACGCCGTCCTTGACCATGTCGCGCATTTTCATCCAGGTGATGCAGTCGTGGAGCGCGACCCAGGCACCGGTGATGGCTGCCGTTCGGGTGCCGCCGTCGGCCTGGATCACGTCGCAGTCGATGTTGATCTGGCGTTCGCCAAGCTTTTGCAGGTCAACGACGGCGCGCATGGAGCGCCCGATCAAGCGTTGGATTTCATGGGTGCGGCCCGAGGGCGAGCCCTTGGTGACTTCGCGGCGCATGCGCTCGTTGGTGGCGCGCGGCAGCATGCCGTATTCGGCGGTGACCCAGCCCTTGCCCTGGCCCTTCAGCCACGGTGGAATGCGTTCTTCGAGGCTTGCGGTGCACAGAACGTGGGTGTTGCCGAATTTGATGAGGCACGAGCCTTCCGCGTGCATGGAGACGGCGCGTTCGATCGAGACGCGGCGCAGTTCGTCGGGTTTACGTTTGGAGGGGCGCATGAATTTTTCCAATAATTGATTTGTCGCGCGGACGTTAGGCGAGGGCTCGCGGAGGTACAATGTGTTTTGCAGGGTTGGGGGTTTATTAGTCGCTGCTTGCGTGCGCCACCAATACTGCTCATCTTAGGGGGATGTCCGAACCTAAGACCGCCCTGTCCCAATTGAACGAGCGATCACGCACCATTTTGCGGCGGATCGTGGAGAGTTATCTCGAAACCGGTGAACCTGTGGGGTCACGCAATCTGGCGCGCGCGCTGCCGATGGCGCTGTCGCCAGCGTCGATCCGCAACGTCATGTCGGACTTGGAGCAGAGCGGGCTGATTTTTGCGCCGCATACGTCGGCGGGGCGGTTGCCGACGCAAATGGGGTTGCGGCTGTTCGTCGATGGACTGCTGGAAATCGGCGGGATATCGCCCGACGAGCGACGTAAGCTTGAAGCCCAGATCGGGATGCGGCCGCAGAATTCGGTCGATCAGGTTTTGACGGAAGCGAGCGAGCTGATCTCGGGGCTTTCCCACTGTGCCGGTGTCGTGCTGGCGGAAAAGCAGGTTTCCAAGCTCAAGCATATCGAGTTCGTGCCGCTGGAACCGACGAAGGCGCTCGTCGTGCTGGTCGGGGAAGATCAGAGCGTTGAAAACCGGGTGATTTCGTTGCCGGAGGGCTTGCCACCGTCAGGGCTCGTCGAGGCGGCGAACTATCTCAATTCACACGTGCGCGGGCTGACGATGATCGAGGCGCGGGCTCGGATCGAGACCGAGTTGAGCGTGGCGCGGGCCGAGCTTGACGTTTTGACGCAGAAGGTCATCAAGGCAGGGCTTGCGGAGTGGTCGGGGGCGCTTGGCGATCAGAAGAGTTTGATCGTGCGGGGCCACGCGAATTTGCTTAAGGATGTCAACGCCAACGAGGATTTGGAGCGCATCCGGCAGTTGTTCGACGATCTCGAAAACAAGCGCGATCTGGTGCAGTTGCTGGGGTTGTCGGACACAGCTGAGGGCGTGCGGATTTTCATCGGCTCGGAGAACAAGCTGTTTTCGCTGTCGGGGTCGTCGCTCATTGTCGCGCCGTTCCAAGATAGCACCCGCAAGGTTGTCGGGGTTTTAGGCGTTATCGGGCCGACGCGGCTCAACTATGCCCGTATCATCCCAATGGTGGATTACACTGCGAAGCTTGTTAGCCGTCTGCTGACTTGATTTTATCATGGTTCCAGCCGATATCCGGGTCGAACCTTGCAGCGCAATATCGGCGCCTCAACTCAACCTATGAGACCTCATGTCCGACGAATCCAAGATGCCGCCGCCAGCCGCAAGTGCTGCCCCGACGCCGAACGAGGTCGCTGCTCGTGCAGCCGCCGAGCAGGATATGGACGCGTCGCCCGATCATGATCTGGGGCAAATTCCGCCGCAGCAAATGCGAGGGATTATCGAGGCGTTGCAGGCGGAACTCGATCAGCTTCATGCGCGGGTTGCGGCGAAGGACGCGCAGCTTGAAGCGGCCAACGACAAGGTGCTGCGGACGTACGCGGATCTCGACAACATGCGTAAGCGGGTCGAGCGCGAAAAAGAAGAAACGGCGAAGTACGCCATCACCAAGTTTGCCCGCGACGTGGTGAACGTGGCCGATAACTTCGAGCGGGCGATTGCATCGGTGCCTGCCGACGCCAAGGCCGACAATCCAGCACTTGTGGCGCTGATCGATGGTGTGTCGCTGACCGAGCGCGAGTTTATGAACGTGCTGGAACGGCATGGCGTGAAGCGGATCGCACCGCAAGGCGAAGCGTTTAATCCGCATCATCATCAGGCGGTGATGGAAACTCATAATCTGGACGTGCCGCCGGGGACCGTGCTGCAAGTGTTCCAGCCGGGATATCTGATCGATGACCGGGTATTGCGTCCAGCGATGGTGGTTGTCGCGGCCGGGGGGGCGAAGGCTCCTAAGCCGCAGGCGAAGGCTTCCGACGACGACGACGAGGCGGCGTAGGGCTATCTAATGACGGAATAAAATGCCGCGAGGCGAACCGGCGAGATGCCGCACGTATACCCCGCCATTATAGCCGCATTGCGTAACTGCTGACGGCAGATGCCTTCGCGGGCGAAACGGCGCGCAGAGGTTATGACGTGCTCTGGGCGTTTGACAAACCGGCCGTGGGTTTTGAGCCGGTCGCGCAAGCCGACATCTTCAAGAAGGGGCCATCCGGGAGCGCCGCCAACTGCATCAAATGTCGGCTTTAGAACGAAAAATGCCTGGTCGCCGAATGTTGTAAACCTTGTCTCAAAGCCGCTGAACCACGCATACAGCTTTAATAGTGGTGACACTCGATCAAAGCTTAGCCGAAAGCATCCAGCCGCGACGCCGGTTTGGGCCAGCGTTTCGGGGATGAGTTGGGCGGCGTTTGCCGGGAGGCGAGTGTCGGCGTGCAAAATTAACAGGATAGGTTGGGTCGCGGAGCGCGCGGCCGTGTTGATCTGGTTGCCGCGTCCGCGCGGAGAGGTCACAAGTTTTACGTGTTGAAACCGGCGGACGATTTCAACGGTTTCGTCACTGCTGCCGCCGTCGGATACGATAATCTCGGCGAGATCGTGGATCGAAAGGGCCGACAATAATTCGCCAATGCAAGCGGCTTCGTTGAGTGTCGGGATCAGGACAGAAATGCCAAGTGCGGGCTCATTCATGACCCGTGGCTTCCCGGCGTAAAGCGGAAAGTGTTTTGGGAATGTCGGCATTGAGTGCGGCGCGGACGAGAGATGACGGAACCGGCAACCCTAAGGAAACCCGGCTTTGGTAAAATAGCCGCGTCGCACGCCCTTGGCTTAAGGGTTCCAATCGCCATTCGCCGGTTAAGCTGGCCAGATCGCCCTCAGTGCGGTGAAACTGGATGCTTCGAAAAGGCTGGTAGCATGACCGGAACACGGACCGGACCGAAGGTAAGGGCCAGACCCATTGAATAATATGCTCGCGCACATCGCAGCTTCCATCTGGAGATTTATCCACGATCCGGCAAGATTTGAGCGACGCAATCGTGCGCTTGGAACTCTCGCAGTCAAGCATAACCGCCCATAGCCGCGACGGGGGTGCGGCAATGTCTAGAACTGCATTGATCAAAGCCTCGGTACCTTGCGGATCGGCGATGACCTCCACCAGGATTTCGCCAGACTTCAGTTTTTGCCGGGTGGCTTCATCAAGGCTTGGTTGTGCCCCGCCCAGGCTAGGGAATGCCAGACACGTAACGCTGAACGAAAACAGCGCGAACACAAAGCGCTGCGCGCTGCGCCGGTGATGTAGGGCGTGGAATAATTTGGTCATCAGATCCGATTACGCAACGAGACGCCTTTTTGTTTCTGCTGCCAAAAAAGCGGTCGAGGGTTTCGTTGCTCAGGCTTAACCAGGACTTGACCAGGACTTGGCTTGTAACAGCCGGTGGCGGCATCGCGTATGGATGTGGGAATGGATATAAAAAGGTTTGACCCATGCGCCCGAACTTTATGGTCTCGATTGTTGTTGCTGCCGCTTCATTACTTGGAATAAGCGCGAATGCCGCAGGTCTGGCGGCTGAAGCAGGTATTTATGATAGCTTGTTGCAGCGGTATGTTGTGGCGGGAGCGGATGGCGTCAACCGCGTAGACTATGGGCGGTGGCGGGCGACGACTGCGGATCGGGCGGGGCTCGATCAGTTTATTGCAGGGCAGGCGGGGTTGAAGCCATCGACGTTGGGGAAGCCCGAGCAGTTTGCCTATTGGGCCAATCTTTACAATGCGATCACCTTGAAGGTGATTGTGGATGCCTATCCGGTGGTGTCGATCCGCGACATCAAGAGCACGGGTGTGTGGTTTGATCCTAAGGCGTTTACCGGACCGTGGGTGGCCAAACGGGTGACGGTGGAAGGCCGGGAGCTGTCGCTCGATGAGATCGAACACTCCATTCTGCGGGGGACGTTCAAGGATCCGCGCGTGCATTATTCGGTCAATTGCGCGTCGTATGGGTGCCCCAACATCGGGCTAAAGGCGTGGCGGGCAGAGACGCTGGAGGCCGAACTTGATGCGGCTGCGCGTGCATTTATCAATCATCCGCGCGGGGTGGCGGTGGCCAGCGATGGTGCGATCAGGGTGTCCAGTATCTTTTCGTGGTTCAAGGCGGATTTCGGCGGGAGCGATGCGACGGTGATTGCGCATTTCAAGCGGTATGCGCGACCGGAACTGGCAAAAGCGCTGGAAAAGGCGACCGCCATTGCGGGCGATGACTATGATTGGTCGCTGAACGATGTGGCGAAAGCTAAAAGCGGGGCGAAGGGGTGATGTCGAAGGCGCGCAGGATCGCGGGAGCTGGCGGGGTTTTGGCGGTTGTCGCGCTGGCTGGCAGCGCATGGCTGTGGCTGGCCGTCGGCGGACTCGATCCGGCCAATCCCAGGGTTGGTTTGTCCGACATCGAGGTGACAGTTTCGCAGCGTTACAAGGTGCCGGAGATGTCGAGTGCGGTGCTCTCGGGGCGGTTGAATGCGCCCGATATCGTGGTGTTTGACGTGCGTGAGGCGGATGAGTTTGCGCAGAGCCATATCGCGGGCGCGCAACGGATTGATCCGGGGATGAGCGCGCAGGCGTTTTTGGCGAAGCATGGCCGCGAACTCAAGGGCAAGGTGGCCGTGTTTTATTGCGCGGTCGGCGTGCGCAGCGCGATCATGCTAGACCGGGTTCAGGCCGCGTTGCCGGGGTATGGAGCGAGCGCTGCGTACAACTTGCGGGGCGGGATTTTTCGTTGGTATGCGGCGGGGCAGCCGGTCTGGTCGGAGGCGGGCGAGGCCGCGAGCGTTCATCCCTTTGACGGGGACTGGAAGCAGTTGCTCGACCGCACGCTTGCGGCGCGCTCGAACGTGCGGGCGCCTTGATGGGGAGCCGGGTTACGGGATGGTTGGGTTTGAGTGTCGCCTCGATCCTTGTGGCGGCGCAGGTTGGGCTGGTTTGGATTGCGCCTTCGCTGGCGGGGGAAAAGCTACAGGCGGTGCGTGAGATCGCGCCGTTGATTGCGTTGCTGAGTGTGCCGGCAGCGGTCGGGTTAATGGTCGCGCCGTGGGTGATGCGGCTGCCGCCGACTTCGATTGCGATGGCGGTGATGATCGGGACGGGGCTCGCGATGCGGCTCGTCTGGTTTGGGGTGCCAGCACCGTTGGAGGATGATTTTTACCGGTACATGTGGGACGGGGCTGTCGTGGCGGCGGGGGGGAATCCGTATGCCGTAGCGCCTGCGGGTATTGAAGGGGTTCGGGGTCTTGGCGCTGGGGGTCTTGGAGCTGGGGGTCTTGGAGCCGAGGTTCTGGCGCGCATCAATTTTCCTGCGTTGACGACGATCTACCCCGGTGTCGCGCAGGCGGTGTTTGCGGTGGCGCATGTGATTGCACCGTGGAAGCTTGATGGGCTGCGGGTCGTGTTTCTGGCGGCGGATCTGGTTGGGCTTTGGGTTGTGCTTGTGCTGCTGGGCCGGTTGGGGCTGAGCCCGCTGGTGGCGGGGCTGTATTGGCTTAATCCGTTGGTGGTGTTTGCGATTTTTGGCACCGGGCATGTGGACGGCGTGCTGGTGCCGTTGTTGGTGGGTTCGGTGTTGGCGCTCAGTGCTGCGTGGCCGGTGATGGCTGCTGGATTGCTGGCGCTGGCGGTTGGGGTGAAGATCTGGCCGGTGGTCCTTGCTCCATTGGTGTTTGCACAGATTTGGCGGGGGCGTCAAAGGGTTGGGCTCGCGGTCATCGTGTTCGGTGCGATTTGCGGGGTGGCTTTGGGACCGTTGGCGTATGCGAGTTTGGCGAAATCATCCGGGCTGACGGCGTATGCGAGCGACTGGCACAACAACAATGGGCCGTTCGCGTGGGCGAGCTACGGGCTGTATTTGCTGGCGGGCGAAAGTCCGGCGGCGCAGTTGGCGTTGCGGGGCGCGGTGGCGATAGGCGTTGCCGGTGTCGCGGTTTGGGCGGCGCTGCAGCCGGTCGCGCGGGCTGAGCGGCTGGTCGAGCTGGCGCTCGTCGTGACGGCCGCTGTGTTCTATCTCCAGCCGGCGCAGTTTCCTTGGTATGCGCTCGGGTTTTTGCCGTTCGCGGCCCTGACGCGATGTTGGCCGCTGGTGCTGCCCGCGGTCACGCTGCCCGCTTATTATCTGTTCTTTCCGTTGTGGAATGGCGGGCACGCGGATGCGTTCCGATATGGGGTCGCGTTTGTGCACGCGGTGCCGGTTTGGGGTTGGCTCGCGGTGCGGTGGTGGAGCAAGCGCCGCCAAGATCGGCCTGCAGGCTTGGCGGTGGCGGCATGAGTGAGGCTCCAGGCGGGCTGAGAGTTGGCGTCGTTATTCCGGCGTTGAACGAGGCGGAGGCTTTGCCGCTGGTGTTGCGGGCAATCCCGGCGTGGGTGGCGCATGTCGTCGTGGCGGACAATGGTTCGAGCGATGGAACTGCAGGTGTTGCGCGGGCATGCGGGGCGATGGTCGTCAGCGAGCCGGTGCGGGGGTATGGGCGGGCGTGCCAGACGGCGCTGGCTGCGATGCCGCCTGTGGATGTGATCGTGTTTCTGGATGGGGATGCGAGCGATGTGCCGGGCGAGATGGGCATGCTGGTGGCGCCGATTGCGGAGGGGCGCGCCGAAATGGTGATCGGGTCGCGAACGGCGGGGGTGCGCGAGCAGGGCTCGCTGACACCGCAGCAGGTGTTTGGCAACGCGCTGGCATGCTTGCTGATCAGGTTGATCTGGGGGCAACGGTACAGCGATCTGGGGCCGTTCCGGGCGATCCGGTGGAGTGCTTTGCAACGGCTGGCAATGGCTGACAAGGATTATGGCTGGACGGTCGAGATGCAGGTGAGGGCGGCGAAGCTTGCGATGGCTGTGGCTGAGGTGCCGGTCAGTTACCGGCGGCGGGTCGGGGTTTCGAAAGTGTCGGGAACAATCCGCGGTGTGATCGGGGCTGGGACGAAGATATTGTATGTGATTGGCCGTGAAACGCTGGTCCGCAGTCGTGATAATGAAAAGGCTAGGCCCGGCTGAAACAAATGTCTGGCACGCTCCGTAAGGTGATGGACAGGTAAGGCTGGTCGCAGAAGCAACGCTTGCTACGCATCGAATTCATGCATTCTTCGTATCGGGATTGCATTAGGATTTGCATGAGGCAGGCCGGAACGGGCGCAAGTTGGAACGGGAAGACGACATGAGCAACCGTACACGAGTGAAACAGGCGACTGCGGTGCCGCTGGGGAAGTTCATGGACCCCGACGTGACGGCGAAGGGCGAGCGGCGGGCGGTGGTGCCGTTCACGGGACTTGCGACGCTGTGGTTCAATACCGGCACGCTGTGCAACATCGCGTGCGCGAATTGCTACATCGAGAGTTCACCGAAGAATGATGCGCTGGCTTATCTGACGCGGGCGGAGGTGGCGACGTTTTTAGAGCAGGCAAAGTCCGCAGCGGTTGTGCCGCGCGAGATAGGTTTTACGGGCGGCGAGCCGTTCATGAACCCCGATTTTATCGGGATGACCGAAGATGCCCTCGGTGCTGGTTTTTCGGTTCTGGTGCTGACCAATGCGATGAAGCCGATGCAGCACAAGAGGGACGAGTTTTTAGCACTTCACCGGAAGTATCCGGGGCGGCTTTCGGTGCGGGTGTCGATCGATCATTACGAGGCGGCGCGGCACGAAGAGGTGCGCGGCGCGCGGACATGGCTGCCTGCCATCGATGGGATCGTATGGCTGAGCGAGAACGGTTTTGATGTGGCGCTGGCCGGGCGGAAGCTGTGGACCGAGACGGAAACGGAATTGCGCGATGGCTATGCGCGGGTGTTCGGGGCGCTCGGGGTAAAGCTCGATATGCACGATCCGGCACGGCTCGTGTTGTTTCCGGAGATGGATGCCCACGCCGAGGTGCCGGAAATTTCGGAAGGGTGCTGGAGCATTCTCAAGTTGCGGCCGGAAAGTGTGATGTGCGCGTCGTCGCGAATGGTGGTCAAGCGCAAAGGAGCTGACGCCCCGGCTGTCGTTTCATGCACGCTGCTGCCATACGCGGACGGATTTGAAATGGGCGCGACACTTGCCGATGCGGCGCGGCCCGTCAGCCTCAATCACCGGCACTGCGCCAAGTTTTGTGTGCTTGGCGGCGCATCTTGTAGTGCTCGATAGTACGGCCCTTGGTCGTGTTTTTCTACTTCCCCCGGGGGGAAGTCGCATGTGGGATAAAGCGATGTTCGTGACGTTTGGACCTGCGTTCTACCCCTCACCCGCGTGCTGCCCCCCCCCCCCACCCAAAACCCCCGCGGGGGGGGGGGCCCTTTGGCCGGATGGTTTTGTAAAAAATGAGAGGTATTTAAAAACGCAAATTTAAAAAAA
>JANOVN010000131.1:0-19511 GCA_031417455.1 Hyphomicrobiaceae bacterium
AGGTCATCTACCCTGGTGGGTCTAAGAATTCACCGACCAAGTACATCGGCAACAGCCTGAATGGCTTTACGGGCGGGATGCTGGGACTTTCCAAAGACATCGTTGGACCCAATCTATTGTCCCAGGACAACCAACTCACCGGGGGCGGTCAAGTCACGACGGGCGCAACCGTTGTTGCTGGCGGAACTGGTTACGTGATTGGCGATGTCCTCACGGCCTCGGGCGGCACTTTCACGGCGGCAACAGGCACCTTCTATGATGGCGTCGTGCTTCCCGGCACTGGGTATACCGTCAACGACGTGGTGACGATCTCAGGCGGCACGGGAACGGCTGCGACCGTCAAGGTGCTGACCGTCAACGGGTCTGGCGGCGTCTTGACGGCCACGCTGTTGACCAACGGCAACTATTCTGTCGAGCCACCGGGGACAACCTTCACCACGGGCGGCACCGGGACGGGTCTTTACGTCAATATTTTGTGGCCATCGAAGGGGGTGGCATCCTTCACCGTCTCGTCGGTATCCAGTGGCGTCATCACCGGGTTGACGGTCGCAAATTCTGGCCTTTACACAGCCCTGCCAGCCAACCCCGTCGCATTGTCGGGCGGCACGGGAACGGCTGCCACGGCGACGGTCACGTGGTCTGGATACGCCCAGCAATCGCGGCACGTCGAATGCCTCGACTACGCCAAGGACATCCGATTTCAAATTCGCGGCGACGGCGCGCACCTGTGGGGTAGAGCCCAGAAGATTGAAGACTTCGTGCGCAGCAAAGCCAACGTCTATTACGTCGATGACAACACGCTGGCGAGCGATGCGACGTTCAAACCGGCATCGATAAATACGGCAGGCGATAGTCAGTTAGGATTTTCGGCGAAGAAGTCTGTCACGCGAACGATCAGCGCAACCGCTGGCAACACGGTCAGCATCGGCTCATTTGCGTTCACAGACAGCATCGGCGGGGCTAGCACTGGCTTTGGCGCATTGCGCATCATGGTCACGACGTTTGGTGCGAGCTGGTCTGTGTCAAAGATCTATGATCTCGTGACATCCTACAATCTCCTTGCTGGCGCATGGGCAACGCTCGTACCCGTCGCCAGCAATTTGCAGACGGGAACTACGAACGATTTCGCCGTCGACGCGAGCATGAGCGCTGGCGTGTTGTCGTTGCGACTTCGCACCGTTGCTGCGGGGGCATCTGCGACCGCCATTGTGTCCATGCGTGTCAGTGGCCGTCCGGGAGATTGCGTCTTCACGCCGTCGACCACGACGGCGACGGGCGTCGCGACGCCAACGGCATATTTCCCAAGCAAGCCGCCGCTGCAACAAGACCTTGTGACCAAAAACATCGCCGTTCCGGTCACGAGCGGCACGGTAACGATTGGGCTTGGAATTCCCTATCAGATCATCAATCCAGCTGGCACGCTGGCAGCGCTCACCGTCATGCTTCCAACCGGCATGATCGACGGGCAAAAGCAAACTATGGTATTCAGCCAAGCGATCACCACGCTGTTCATCACGCCGACCGGATCATCCGTTCAGTGGACCGGCGGGGCATCGGTCGCGCAGTACCAGAGCCTGGAGTTTGTCTATAACGCCGCCGATTTTAAATGGTATCGCGTCCGGTAGGCGTCACCAGCAGGTCGGGCCGCCGCATCGTTTGAGCGGCCCCTCCCCGCCAGATGGGATGTCTCATTTGAGCCATCGCTTTCAGCTCTTTGCTTCAGTGGCGGTGGGTGCATCAACTCTAACGTGGCAGTTGAGCAGACCAGCCATCAGGAAAAAGCACTCGTCTTGCTCAGGATTAAATGCTCTGGATTTCTTTTGCCGGGGCATGAAGGTCTTGCAATGACGACCGCACACTCGCACGAACCGCCACTCGCTGTTGCGGTGGAGACCAATAACGATGACCGGGTCCGCACCAATGTGTACTTGCTGGCGGCTGCACAGGCGCTGACCGGGGCCAACGCGGCGGTCATTTTTGCAACTGGGTCCATCGTAGGCCAGACCATTGCACCCGATCCCTCGCTCGCCACGGTGCCTATTTCTGCTTACGTCGTCGGGCTTGCGATGGGTACGCTTCCGACTGGGTGGATATCTGGGCGCTTTGGGCGGCGCGTCGCGTTCCTCATCGGGTCAGGGTGTGGAGTGCTGTGCGGGCTGTTGGCAGCGCAGGCGATCCTGACCGGGTCATTTGCGCTGTTTTGCGTTGCGACGTGGCTGGGCGGCCTTTATGGGGCGGTGGCGCAATCCTATCGTTTTGCGGCAGCCGACGGCGCGAGCGCTGCCTTCAAACCCAAGGCGGTTTCGTGGGTTCTGGCCGGCGGTGTTTTTGCCGGCGTGCTGGGGCCTCAGCTCGTACAATGGACCATGAATATCTGGCCACCCTACCTTTTTGCGGCGAGCTATCTTTTTCAGGCGGGGGTCGCGCTTATCGCAATGGCGGTCCTGGCTTTCGTGGATGCGCCGCGACCGCCTCCAGCCGACTTCAGCGGCGGTCGTCCCCTATCTGAGATCGCACTCTCGCCCCGCTTCATGGCGGCAGCGCTTTGCGGAATCGTCTCATACGCCATGATGAACCTGTTGATGACATCCGCGCCGCTCGCGATGAAACTATGCGGCCTCAGCGTCAGCGATTCAAACTTCGGCATACAATGGCACATCGTCGCCATGTACGGGCCAAGCTTTTTCACAGGGTCTTTGATCGCGAAATATGGGGCGCATCGTATTGTGGCGGCGGGCCTCTTGCTGGAGGCTGTTGCGGCTATTATCGGGCTCAGCGGCAACACTGCGCCACACTTCTGGGCGGCGCTCGTGGTGCTCGGGTTCGGCTGGAACCTGGGCTTTATCGGCGCGTCGGCCCTTGTGTTGGACACCCACCGGCCCGAGGAGCGCAACAAGGTGCAAGCATTCAACGACCTGCTGATTTTCGGTACGATGGCGGCGGGATCGTTCTCCTCGGGGCACTTGCTGTCGGCCTACGGGTGGAATGCAGTCAACTTGGTCGTATTCCCACCTGTCGTTTTGGGGCTGGTGGTGATCCTGCTCAGGACGCGACAAAGGCTTATCGAGCAACCGTAAAATGCCGCGCCAGCGACTTGCCAAAACCAAGTCGGGGGACACTTCGCTGGAGGAGGCTTCGGGCGGCTTTAAGAAGAGCAGTACACGGAGGCATAATGCATATCGCAAGAATGACGGTTCTCACGACAAGCTTCTATTTTTACTAGGAAATACCTTGGTGAGCCCGGATGGGATCGAACCATCGACCCTCTGATTAAAAGTCAGATGCTCTGCCGCTGAGCTACAGGCCCTACGCAAGGGAAGACACCGTCTAGGGGCTCGTGACGGGTGGGTCAAGCCATTCCGGTGTGACGCGTTGGCGCTTTTTGCGGGAGAATTTCATTTCCCGCGCGATTATGTACAATTGCGCATGACATGCATGCCATCTTTGCGGTCGCGCCAAGAGTGAGGGTGCGGTAGGGAGCGTCAGTGTAGCGTCGCGTCTGTTGGACGCCCCGCATTCTCCTATCAGAACACTATGGAAAACATGCCGCAGGACGACAAACCAGGCGGCCTGACCGCAGCGCCGATGCCGATGAGCCGCAAAGCGGCTCGCGCTTCGACGGTGACGGCTATCGGTTTGTTGATCCTTGCCGTCACGCTGTTTTCGGGGCTGGACACGGTCGCGAAGTATCTTGCGACCCGGCTACACATTCCGCTCACGGAAATCGTTTGGCTCAGGTTCCTTGGCCAGACGCTCTATATGGTGGCGATCTTTGGCATCATCGGCGTTCCAGCACTGTTGCGGACGCAGCGGCTCGGGCTGCAGACAATCCGCTCGATCCTGATGGTGACAACGACGGTATGTAATTTCTATGCGCTGCAGACGTTGCGGCTCGATCAGACGATCACGATTGTATTTCTTGCGCCGCTGGTGGTCGCGGCCTTGGCGGGCCCGGTGTTGGGGGAATGGATCGGATGGCGGCGCGGGGTTGCGGTTGCCATCGGGTTTTGCGGGGTCTTGGTTGCGCTGCATCCGGGTTCGGCACCGATTTCGCTCGCGGTAGCAGTGTCTTTCGGCGGGATGCTGGCGTATGCGTTGTTTATGCTCCTGACGCGACACCTCTCCAGCATCGATCCGCCGTTCGTGACGCTGTTTTATTCAATGATGGTGGGCACGATCTTGGGTGCGCCGCTCGCGCTGCGCGATTGGGTCTGGCCAGCCGATGGGTTTGCGTGGCTGCTGCTTGCGCTTCTCGGCGCGCTTGGCGGGGCGGGGCACATGCTGTTCATTTTCGCCTACAAGCGGGCGCCTGCCTCGACGGTCTCACCGTTCCTTTATGTGCAGCTACTGACCATGGTGTCGTGCGGATGGATCGTGTTTGGCGACGCGCCGGATATGTGGACGCTGACCGGGGCGGCTATTGTGATCGCGTCGGGGGTGTATCTCGTGCACCGCGAGCGAATGGCCGGGTGGAAGTAGGATTGCTCGCGTTTCTAGCAGTGGGGCTAGGCCCCACGCCCCATGCCTCACGTCGATGCAGAGCATCGCTGCCACGATGACGAAGCACAGCTTCCCAGACCCATCAGTATTTATGACTTAGGAGAGAGCTTGGCTAAGGTCTCAATTCTCCAATCGGTGAAGCGGCCTTGCGCGATGGCTAAGCGCATCTCACGCATGAGGTCTTGATAGAAGGCCGTGTTGGCCCATGACAGCAGCATGCCGCCGAGGAGTTCGCCCGAGCGGATCAGATGGTGGAGATAGGCGCGGGAGTAATCGCGGGTGGCGGGGCAGGAGCTCAATTCATCAAGCGGGCGCATGTCTTCGGCGTGCTCGGCTTTGCGCAAGTTGACGGGGCCGTCCCAAGTGAAAGCCATGCCGTGACGGCCATTGCGGGTCGGCATCACGCAATCGAACATGTCGATGCCGCGGGCAACCGCTTCGATTAGATCTTTAGGTGTGCCGACGCCCATCAGGTAGCGGGGCTTACCGGCGGGAAGTAACGGCGTGGTTTGGGCGATGGTGGCGACCATGGCGTCGTGTCCTTCGCCAACGGCTAGGCCGCCGATCGCATAGCCTGGAAAATCCATAGCGACGAGTTCGCGGGCTGAACGCTGGCGCAGAGGGATATCGACACCGCCTTGGACGATGGCGAAAACGGCTTGCCCGGGTGAACCGAATTTCTCGTGCGCGAGCTTGCAGCGTTCGGCCCAGCGCAGCGACAATTCCATGGCACGTTCGACCTCGGGCCGTTGCGCGGGCAGTGCAATGCATTCGTCGAACTGCATCTGGATATCAGCACCCAGCAGGCATTGGATTTCGATAGAGCGTTCAGGCGAGATCGTATGGCGCGAGCCGTCGATGTGGGACTGGAACGTCACGCCATCGTTGGTGATCTTGCGGATCTTGGACAGGCTCATGACCTGGAAGCCGCCGCTATCGGTGAGGATCGGGCCTTTCCAGCCGATGAATTTATGCAGGCCGCCCCGCCTTGCGACGCGCTCGGCGCCCGGGCGGAGCATGAGGTGGTAGGTGTTGCCTAAGATGATCTCGGCTCCGGCGTCGCGGACCTGATCGAGGTAGAGGGCTTTGACGGTGCCGACCGTGCCGACGGGCATGAAGGCCGGTGTAGAAATGATGCCGCGCGGGGTTGCAATTTCGCCCAGCCGCGCGCCGCCATCTTGGCGGATCAGCTTGTAGCTGAAGGTCGGGGCTCGAGCGTCTTGCATAGAGGGGCTTTCTTGGGAGGCTTGGGCAACAGGTGTTGGTTTGGGCTAAGGGGATCGTGACGGTTTGTGAAGTTTATTCGGCGGTTTGGGCTGAGATCGGATGGGCGAACCTTTGGGCCGGATCACTCATCGGATAAGTCCATGCCGACGGCACAATTGCGTCCTGCTGGCGGATCATGACGCCGAAACGAACGTCCGTTGCCCGATGGAGCGTGGCGAAAACCTCCACGTCCGCTGCATCCCAGCTTAGGCCGTCGCCGCAATAGATAAGAGCGCCAAGGCCGCGTTCGACGGCGAAATGGGCATCGAGTTTGGTCTCGACTTCCATCGCGTATCTTAGAAGCGCTGCGTCGATGGCATGGGTTGGGCGCTGTTGGGCGGGCGGTTCAGCGCTCGACGCGAATGGATCGAGCACCACACGACGGGCCACATGTTTTGGCTTGCGCCAGGAGGCTTCATCGATCGCAGACTGGGGGCTGACAGTCTTTACCTCGACGTAGAGTGTTGGCTTCTCAGGATGGCGGATCACGAAGTCGAATTTCGCACCGGTGACAATATCGGGTTCGTATTCGATGCGGGTGGACGCCAGTGCATGTTCGAGCAGGAGTTGCCGCGCGACGGCCAATTCGTTGACCCGTTCGATCACGCCCGACGCTTGGCGGCGGCCGTGTTTGCGGAAGGCGCTGACCGATTGATCGAAGTGCGACAGCAGCCGATCGCCGCCAATCAAACTTCCATTTTTGTGCAAGATCAGCGGCCGGTAGAAGGCGTCTGCATCGCGGATGTGAGCTTCAATCGCGCTTCTCATTTGGAGCCTTGAGCGCCGACCACGAAACGCCAAATTGGTGCGGACGGTGGGACTTGAACCCACACGACGTTGCCATCTCAGGATTTTAAGTCCTGTGTGTCTACCGTTCCACCACGTCCGCATCGCGCGATTGATTTCCCGCAGCGGGGGTTATGACGCCAGCCGCCGCCAAGTGCAATGCCCTCATTGTTTCCGCGTGCCGTGCCTGACGGCTGCTAGGAGCATGAGGCCGAGCATCGTGGCGTTGATCAGGTGCCATAGGGCATGGGTGCCTCGCCGCTGGCCCCAGAGCACGCTGACAGAGCAAAGCTCTTGATCGAGCGAGCGAGCGGCAATGGACGCTGCCAGGATCACTGCGCCGGTCAGCAGATATTTGGCCGACGGCTGACGCTTGAGCGCTGCAAGCAGGCCGACCCCGGTCAGCATGGCAAAGGCTGGTAGGTACAGCATCGTGCCATTGAGGCAGTGCCGCCCGGCCACCAGACCGCGCAGCGCCATCGGGCACGGCGCGGTATAGGCGATCTGCATGAGCCAGCCGAACAGGCCGACGCCTGCGGCCACCAAGATCCAGTGCAGGTTCAGGAAACGCCGCATCGCATACACGGCATAAAGCAGCATGAAGGCTCCGATAGGTGCGATATCGGCGATCGCGGTCCAGCGGTTGGCGATGGTATGAAACAGGAAGCTGCCGATGCCGATGACGGCGACAATGGCAATCAAGCCAAGTTCGGTCCAGCCCCGCTGCGCCACCGGCATGCGCACCCAGGCGATCAGTGCAATCAGACTTGCGACCAGGAAGGCGCCATTGGAGATCGCGTTAAATGGTTCGGCCCAAAAGAGCGGATTTCCGCCCCGCTCGCAGTAGCTGAAGATCTTTTCCGACCAATCGATGTTCCCAGTCCAATCCATACTCGTGTCCCTATACCAATCTGCACACGTCGCAACCAAAAGTCAGGGTCGGTGCAGGCTGGTATTCTCTCTGCTTTGCGCGTGGCAGCGCACCTTTGGAAAAGGCGCCTACGGCGTGGCAACCTCACGCGCGGATACCAATCTGCATCGGTCAGTACCCATGACGGTTAGCATTATGCGCTTGGCTCAGATGGTGACACAGCCTTGGGGGTGCGGGTACAAATATAGGCAAGGCTGAACCCGATCAGTTGCAAGAGTGCCGCGACCATGAACGGCGCACCAGCCCAGGGCCCTGCTGCACCCCCATGTTGGATCGCAAACGCATACACCTGGGTTGACAGAAGCGGGCCAAAGGTTTCGGCAAGCGCCATCAGACTTGCCAGCGCGCCTTGCAAGCGGCCCTGTTCGCGGGTGCCGAACTCCGCCGACATGAGGCTTGAGATCGTGGTGTCCGACAGCCCCCACAAGGCGATCAGCGGGATCGACGCCCAGATGACCCAACCCTCCCAGGAGATGCCGTACATTGCAAAACCCAAAGTGCCGAATACCATACCGACCAATAACGTCGTGCGCTCGCCCAATCGCTTGACAACTGGACCCGTCAACACCCCATGGACCACGGCCAAGCCGATGCCGACGCCTGCAAACGTGAAGCCGACGATGTCCTCGGTCCAGCCGAACTTGTGGGTTGCATAGAGCACGAACGTCGAGGGCAGCGCGACCAGCGCCAAACTATCGAGCAGGCTCACGATGGACAGGCCGAGGATGCGCCGGTTGCGTCCCAGCATTTGCAATGACGTGTAGGGATTGGCGCGCGCCCAGGTGAACGGCATGCGCTTTTCGCGACCCAAGCTTTCGGGGAGAACGAAATAGCCATACGTGAAGTTGGTGAGGCTGAAGGCAGCGGCGGCCATGAACGGCCAGCGCGGGTCGATTGACGCGAGATAGCCGCCAATGGCTGGGCCAGCGATAAACCCGATCCCGAACATGGCGAGGATTTTGCCGAATTCGGTCGCCCGCTGCTCCTCGGGCGTGATGTCGGCGATATAGGCGAAAGCCGTCGACGTGCTGGCCGATGTCACCCCTGCAATCAACCGACCGATCAGCAAAATCCACAGGTTCGGCGCGAGCGCCATCAATATATAATCGAGCCCCAGCCCCAGGTTCGACAGCAGGATGACCGGCCGCCGCCCGTACCGATCCGACAGCGCCCCCAGGATCGGCGCGCCGAAAAACTGCATCAGTCCCCATGACATGCCAAACACGCCGTAAATCCTGGCGGCAAGGGCGGTGTCGCCTGGCACGAAGCTTTCGACGAGCTTGGGCAGGGCTGGCAGCATCATCCCGAGCGCCATGATGTCCAGCAACACCGTGACGAGCACGAACGCGGTCGCAGCTCTGCCGTGGACGGCCTGCGTCGAGATCCGTTTGGATGGGATTTGTTCATTGAATTGTGTGATCGTTGATCCCTCGGCGCGAAGTGTAAAACCGATGCCATGGGTACGGCACGACGGGGTGAACGTCCATCGGGCCGTGCTGTCGCACGCAAACCACATACGGCAGGGTAAGCGGTAACAGATTGATGTCATTGACGGACGGCGCTGGAAACCGCCGCAGATCCCGCCGATACTGTGGCCATGATGCCGCTGACGGGGCGCTGGACCTTACCCGCCTTGAAATGCGATTAGTTGCGGAAAAGCTCAATCGAGCCTCAACACAATCGAATCCAAGGGCCCTGAGCCAGATGCTTGAGACTGAATCTTCGTCCACGGCCACCCATGCGGACAGGGCCGCGCTAGCGCGATCGCCGGTTTTTACGATCCGCTGGTTTTCATCGGCTGAAGAGCTATCGCCGCAGTTGTGGGCCGCTTGTTTTCCACCGCCGCTAGAGGCTTTGTGGTGGTATCGCGCGCTCGAGCGGGCCGGCGTCGAAGATCAGTTCACGTTTGCCTATGCCGGAATCGAGCGCGACGGCTGGCTGGTTGGCATCGCGCCGTGCTTCCAGATGGATTTGTCGCTGGAGATCGTGCTGCCCGACGCCATCGCGCCGTTCGTGGCCTGGATCGGCCGGATGATCCCTGCATTGCGCTATCAGCGGACGTGGTTCATCGGGTCGCCTTGCTCAGAGGAAGGCACCATTGGCCTGATCCCCGACGTCACGCTGACCGAAGTGCTCCCGGCACTGGCTGCTGCCGTCGAGGTGAAGGCTGCTGCGGCGCGTGCTCACATGATCGTGTGGAAGGACATGCCGACGAAGGCCACCGCGATCATGGAGCGTCATAAGGCCCTCGCAGCGTTTTTCAAGGTGCCGAGCTTTCCCGGCACCCAGATTGATGAACTGCCCGGTAGTTTCGAGGGCTTTCTTACAAGCCTGCCCAGTTCGCACCGCTATCATCTGAAGAAAAAGCTCAAGAAGTCACGCTCGCTGCTCGATCTCGACTGCAAGGTCATCCAGGCCCCAGGCGCTGCCGCGAAGGTCGAAATCTGGCGGCTGTTCATGCAGACCTATGATCGCGCTACGACCCGCTTCGAACGGTTGACCCCTGCCTTTTTTGACGAACTTGCCAAGGCTGAGAGCACCCATTTCATCATGCTCCGCCGCCGGTCCGATAACGCGCTCGTCGCCTTCATGCTGTGCTACGCGGAGCCTGGATACGCCACCAACAAGTTCATCGGCATCGACTATGACCTTGGCACCGACGTATTCTTGTATTTCCGGCTGTTTGAGGAATTCGTCGTTTGGGCTGGCGCCAACGGCGCAACCTCGCTCCGCAGCGGCCAGACCGGCTATCGCGCCAAGTTCGACCTGGGACATGAACCTGCGCCGCTCAATAACTTCGCCAAAAACCGCAACTGGGCGATGAACAAGATCTCGGCGATGGTCGCCAAGTCCATCACCTGGTCGACGCTCGATCCCGATCTCAAGACCTACGTCGATGCCCGTGTCCGCAAGGGTGAGCGGCGCGGATAGGCCAAAAAATTTGGCGTCCGCATTGATACTGGCCAATAAAAACGCGCATTGCCGATGGATGTGCTAGGGTTTGCGAAACGGGCAATCTTTAGTTGTTGGTCGATCCACACGACCTTGAGGGTTTCATGGCTGCAACGAATGTCTTGATGGTGTTTCCGCAGTTCAATCAGAACTCGTTCTGGAGCCTCCAGGCGGCGTGCGACATCTACGGCGTCAAATGCCCGGCGCCGCCGCTCGGGATGATGACCCTTGCGGCTCTGCTCCCCAAGGAGTGGAACATCAAGCTCGTCAATCGCAACGCCGAAGAGCTTCAAAACGCGGATATCGACTGGGCCGACATCGTCATGACCGGGGGGATGCTTCCCCAGCGCGACGACACCCAGGTCGTGATCGATCTTGCCCATGCGCGCGGCAAACCAACCGCCGTTGGCGGCCCCGACCCCATGTCCAGCCCGGAATGCTACGAGAAGTCCGACTTCCGCGTGCTGGGTGAAGCCGAAGGCATCATCCAGCTGTTCGTGGAAGCCTGGAACAAGGGCGAGCGCGGCGGCACCTTCGAGGCGGAGCGGTTCAAGGTCGATGTCGCCACCAGCCCGATCCCGCGCTTCGACCTCATCAACTTCAAGCACTACCTGTATGTTGGCGTGCAGTTCAGCCGAGGCTGCCCGTTTACCTGCGAATTCTGCGACATCATCGAGCTGTATGGCCGCGTTCCCCGCTCCAAGACCAACGATCAGATGCTCGCCGAACTCGATGCGCTCTACGATGCCGGGTATCGTGGCCATGTCGACTTCGTGGACGACAACCTGATCGGCAACAAGAAGGCCTTGAAGCGCTTCCTGCCCGCCCTTACCCAGTGGCAAAAGGACCGTAAATTCCCATTCGAGTTCTCGACGGAAGCGTCGATGAACTTGGCCGACGACACCGAATTGCTGCAGATGCTCAAGGGGGCCAACTTCTTTGCCATCTTCGTCGGCATCGAAAGCCCCGACACCGATACGCTCATTGCCACCTCGAAAAAGCAGAACACGCGTCGAAGCCTCGCCGACAGCGTCCATAAAATCTACGACGCCGGCATGTTCGTGATCGCGGGCTTCATCGTCGGCTTCGACAGCGAAAAAGGCAGCATGTCGCAAGCCATGATCGAGTGCATCGAGGATACCGGCATCCCCGTCGCCATGGTGGGGCTATTGACCGCGCTGCCCAACACGCAGCTCACCCGCCGCCTTGTCGCCGAACAGCGCCTCCTACCCTTCGAAGCCGGCAGCGGCGACCAGTGCTCGGCGGGCTTGAACTACATCACGCTGCGTCCGCGCGTCGACATCTTGCAAGACTACAAGCGCGTGATCGAAAACATCTACGAACCCAGCGCTTATTTCGAGCGCGTGCGGCTCGTCGGCCGCGACCTCAAGATGCCCGATCACGACAGTAAATTCGACTGGGCCATGGCGCGGCACGACGCAGCGTTCATGGGCCGCCTGATCTGGCGCATGACCGTAACGCGCCCTGAATTGCGCGGTCCGTTCTGGCACACGCTGACCGACACCATTCGCCATAACCCGGCAGCGCTCCAGTCGGTGATTACGATGATTACGTTCTATCTCCACCTGGGCACTTTCGCGCAAAAGCTGCTCAAGGAATTGGACTTGCAGATTGCCAAAGAAATCAAAAACCCGCGTGCGCCACATCTGCCTGCGGCGATGGCCATCCCCGCCCCAGCGAAGATTGCACATTACGGGTAGGAACTCGCTTGGAGGTTGGGTTGCGTTGTTGCAAAACCCAACGCTTGGATCAAGTGAATTTGCCGGGTTTTCCCTCAAGGGATTGCGAGGGTCCTTCCACTTTTGATTGAATCGCGGAAGGTCCTTAAGCGCCGCCTGAGTACAACGACACACCGACCGTCTTGTCAAAGCCACAAGACGAGCAGCTTATCACGTACCACTCGCGATGGGGACGGGCGGAGCGGTCGATAATGGTGAGGGTTCCCTTTGCGCAAACCGGGCACGAAACTGGCTTATCCTTGTGATGCTGCCAAACCCGCAGCAGCGGGATGAGTTCGGCCACGGTAACGTCGCGCTGGTCTGCGGTGCTCATGTTTTCCTCAATGGCCTTCGAACGCAACAAGTGAATGCGCCGTAATTCCGTGATTAGACAGCAACTTAGCTCCGCCGAGCTCGGGCAGATCGATCACGAACGCACAGCCGGCCACCACGCCACCGGCACGGCGCACGAGCAGAACGGCTGCTTCCGCCGTACCGCCCGTCGCTATCAGATCGTCGACGATCAAGACGCGCTGGCCGTGGGCTACCGCATCCAAATGGATTTCGATGGTATCGACGCCGTATTCCAGCGTGTAGTGCTGGCCGATCGTCGTCCAGGGCAGCTTGCCCTTCTTGCGGATCGGGATGAACCCGCAGCCGAGCTTTTCCGCCACCGCGCCGCCGAAGATGAACCCGCGCGCTTCGATGCCTGCCACCACATCGACCTTGCCGAGAAACGGCTCGACCAGCTGGTCGATGGAGGCCTTGAAACCGGCCGGGTCACCCATCAACGTCGTGACGTCGCGGAACATGATCCCCGGCTTGGGATAGTCAGGAATCGTACGAATCAGGCTTTTGATGTCTGTCATTGAGTGTTCCCCGCCAAAATCATGGCGCAAAATAGCAATAGCATTCGGGATGCGGTACATGAATCGGCACACTTGCCTGCGCCAAAATCGCGGCCAACCTGCCAGTTCAAAGGACGAGAACACACTAAGCGGCCAGCGCTTTGCTGGCCGAAGCGCCGAAGAGGCGTCGGCGCGAGCGCCGGACTCGAACTTGCTAACCTCCTTCAGGTCAGAAAGTTTGCAATAGAGAGAGACTTAAGATGAGTGACGGCCAATATCCGCCGCTGACGGGCGACACGACCGACGACTTGCCGCGCACCTTGCGCCGCGAGCGCGAGAGCCGTGAACGCGCCGCCCGCGAGATGCAAGCCCGCAACGCCCAATCGACCGACCGCACCGCCTGGGATCGCGGGGGGGATCGCGGCGGCAACAGCCCGGTCGCTCAGCCTTCGATCTATGCGTCCGAACCCGCCCCGTCCTACGATAATTCCTCGCGCGACACCGAAGCGATGACCGTCACGCGCTTCAAGGTGCCGTTCTTCTCGCTGATGGGCTTTTTTATCAAGTGCGTGTTCGCGGCGATCCCCGCGCTCATCATCCTGATCGCCATGCTTTACGGCCTCGGCATCGCTCTGCAGGCCTATTTCCCGCAACTCATCAAAATGAAGATTTTGATCAGTTTCCCCTAAGTTTCAACCGCGGAACTCGTCGAGGGGTGAGAGAAGAAAGTATCTGATCCGGTCAAGCCGGCAGAACGCTACGGAGCCGTCGCTTTTGCCGCCGCGCCTTTCAGGGATGCAGCCATCGCCTCGGTCAATTTGGCAACGTCTGGACCCGCGCCGTGGCGCGCGGCAATCCAGGCGGGATCGTTGTAAGACAACCAGACCTTGCCGCTCGCGTCCTCGTAAGCAACGGCCTTCATCGGCAGGTCGATGGCCATGGTCTGCTGGGCCTGCATCAGCGGCGTGCCGCCTTTGGGATTGCCGAATATCAGCAGTTCCGTGGGCCGCAGCCCCAGACCGGCACCGACTGCCCCTTTTGCATGATCGACGCGTGCGATGATCGTCGCATTGCCGCCCTTGAGGGCCGCTTCAAGACGGTCGATGGTTTCCTTGACCGGGAAACTGCTTGGCACGGTGACCAAGCCATCAACGGCCATTGCCGGGCTCGCCAGCAATACAAGTCCGAGCAGAAAACCAGCAGACCGCTTCATGGCGCACCTCATCATTGAATGGACCCAACTTGGCCTATTCGAGACGAAGACGGACTTTGTTACATCCGTTACGCCACCGCCGCTTGCAGCGCCGAAAGGGTGGCGACCATATCAAGTCCTGCAAAGATGAAGCGGTCGACGCCAGCGTCTCTGTAGGTCTGTTCCTTGTCGCCGGGACGGCCGGCGAGGGCGACCTTGTGGGCGCCTGCTGCTTTCAATCCGCGTGCGGTCGCCACTGCGTGAGCCGCATAGATCGCATCCGACGAAGCGATCACGGCCACCTTGCAGCCCGAGATTTTGAACGCTGCGACGGCTGCATCGGGTGTTTTAAAGCCGTCGAAAGCGATGCACGAGATACCGCCGCTGGCGAGTACGTTCTTCATCCAGGTCGAGCGGCCCGTATGGTCGGCTATCGCGCCCAGGCTTGCCAGGAACACGGCAGGCTTGACCGCTGCGGCATCGGCCTTATCACGCAGGGCTTCGAAAGCTGCCGCCAATCGCACGGGAGCCAACGGCTTCACGGACTGGAGCCCGGGGATGGCGGCAGCCGTCGAGCGTTTGGTGACGGTCACGCCATCTGCCCCGAGCAGCGGGAACGCCGAAACGCCGGTCAGCTCGAATTTGCCGGTCGCGATAGCCACGGCACGCTGAACGGCTACGGCTGCGATCTGGTCTTGAATGAGCCCGCTGGTGAGGGCTGCCACGATGCCGCCCTCGGCCTCGATTTCCTGGAAGATGCTCCAGGCTTTGGCAGCCAATTCCGCTGTCGTTTGTTCGACGTACCAGGACCCACCGGCTGGGTCGATGGTGCGTCCCAGGCCACACTCTTCCTGCGCCACGATCTGGCTGTTGCGAGCGATGCGGCGGGCGAAGGCGTCGGAGGCGCCCAGCGCATATGAGAACGGCAAAACGACAATCTGATCGGCGCCGCCAAACGCTGCGCCAGCCGTTGCAGCCGTTGTGCGCAGCATGTTGGTCCAGGGATCGCGGCGCGTCATCATCCGGCCCGACGTGATGGCGGTGACGCGAACTTTGCCTGCCGCATCTGCTGCGCCGCAGGCTTGCCCTAGGCGTGCGATGAGCGTGCGCGCGGCGCGGAGTTTGGCGGTGGTCAGGAAAATGTCGGTATCGGCTGAGAGATGCACGCCGATCTGGGGCAGCGCGTCAGCGGGTTTGACGCCATCCATTTCAAAGGCACGCAAATAGGCGACCAAGGTGGAAGCGAGGACGGCAAGTTCCTGGCCTTCGCTCGCGCCGGCCTCGTGGGCAACGGTTGCATCAACGAGGATCGTGCGCGCGTGGGGTTCAGCAGCCCGTGCGGTTTTGGCGAGGGCTATGGCGCCGACAAGTGCTTCCACGGCGGGGCCGATGGTGGTGCCGTAGCGTGCGAGCTTGCCGATTGGGTCAAGATTGAGAGCGAGCATGCGCTTGCCCGCAGTTCCCCCCATTGCGGGGAGTGCGTCCAACAGGTGTTTGGCTGCATCGATACCGGCGAGGCCGCTTTTCAGTTCGACGCTGGCGAGGTCGAGATCGACGCCTGCGAGTGCCTGCGCCATGTCGCTTGATGAGGTAATCGCGACGCCGCTTTGGCCTGGGGCTGCCGTCTGGAGCAAAATGCCGTTCGAACCGCCTTCGAGATCGGCAAGGATGGCGCGATTGGCGCTGGCCGCATCGCCATCATCAATCAGCGTCAGGATATGCCAGCCAAAGCCCTCGACCGTCGTATGGGTGCCGCGCGTGAACGGAGCAGCACCCGGCAGACCAGCCTCGGTGCGGGCGTCGGCTGTGGTGTAAAGCGGCGGGATACGCAGGCCGTCGGCGGTGCGCACCACAAGACGCTTTTCGAAATCGCCGCCCTTCAAGGCCTTATCGACCAGCACGCGCCACTGCTCTACCGTGGGAGCCTCGAAACCGGCGGCGAGTTTGTGCGGCGCTGTCTCGTCGTTCATATGGCGGTTTTCCTGCGGCTGGTTCGTGTGTGCTGAGAGCTTTATAGCCGCCCTGCGCAATTGCGGCATCTAAACTAAAAGTCGCGCTCATCTTGCTTGTTGGCATAGGCAACCATGGGTTTGCAAAGGGCTTGACCGCGTGTCATCACGCAAGCTTGAGACAACGCGAGGCGATTCGACCCATGACTTCTCACCCAGTGACCGATCAAAATCCTAACGGTGCCGACCACGGTCGCGACTATGTCCAGGACGGCGCGATCCTGATCGGGATTTCAAACCCTGGCCGCCCGGATATGGCCGCCGAAGCCATCGAACTGAAGCTTGCCAACCGGCACGGGCTCATTACGGGTGCGACCGGCACCGGCAAGACGGTGACGCTCCAAGTGCTAGCCGAAGGTTTTTCGGCGGCGGGTGTGCCGGTGTTTGCCGCCGACATCAAGGGCGATCTGTCGGGCATTGCAGCGGTTGGCACGCGTAACGCGCGGATCGAGCAGCGCCTTGGCGACATGAATTTGACCATTTACGGTAACACGTCGTTTCCGGTCGTGTTCTGGGACATCTTCGGCGAGCAAGGCCATCCGGTGCGCGCCACGGTCCAGGAAATGGGTCCGCTGCTGCTGTCGCGGTTGATGGATTTGTCGGAGCCGCAGGAAGGCGTGCTCAACATCGCGTTCCGCTGGGCCGAGGACGAGCGCAAGGCTGGCGACAAGAACATGCTGATCCTCGACCTCAAGGATCTGCGCATCGTGATTGAGGAAATGGGTAAGCGCGCCGGCGAATTGCGCGCCAAGTACGGCAATATCTCGCCGCAGACGGTCGGCGTGCTTCAGCGCCGCCTACTGGTGCTTGAAGAGCAGGGAGCGAACTCGTTCTTTGGCGAACCAGCACTCGATCTGTCCGACTTCATCAAGCTTGCTCCCGACGGTCGGGGTATCGTCAACATCTTAGCTGCCGAAAAGCTGACGAACAACCCGCGCCTTTACGCGACGTTCCTGCTGTGGATGCTGGCGGAGCTATTTGAAACGCTGCCGGAAGTCGGCGACTTGGATAAGCCCAAGCTCGTGTTCCTGTTCGACGAAGCGCATCTGCTGTTCAACGATGCGCCCAAGGCGGTGCTCGACCAGATCGAGCGCGTGACGCGGCTCATCCGCTCCAAAGGCGTCGGCGTGTATTACGTCACGCAGAGCCCCGCCGACGTGCCCGACCGCGTGTCGGCGCAGCTCGGCAACCGCATTCAACATGCGTTGCGCGCTTTCACGCCGCGCGAGCAAAAGGCGATCCGCGCCTCCGCCGAAACCTTCAGGCCCAACCCGTCGTTTGATACCGAACGCGCGATCCAGGAGCTGCAGGTCGGCGAAGCGCTCGTCTCCGTTCTGCACAACAAGGGCGAGCCGTCGATGGTGCAAAGGACGCTGATCCGGCCGCCGATGGCGCGCCTTGGGCCGCTCACCAAAGTCGAGCGCCGCGCCATGCTCGACGGCGATACGGCCAATACGGCGAAGTACCGCGAGACCCTCGACCGCGAAAGTGCCTACGAACGGCTGACCAACCGGGGTACGCTGATGGGCAAGGTGCAGGAAAAGTTGAAGGGGTTTGGGAAGCTGTTTGGGAAGTGACGCGCAGGGTCTACTCCATTGTTTCCCCGGACAGTGCACAGCACTGATCCGGACCATGCTGGATCGGCGAAGGGCCGTCCGGGGAAGCATTGTGGGGACATAGAAGCCAGCCGGGCCGATTTTCTCTCGCCGGACCCGGCGACAATGCCCACCCCAACGATGCGGCAGCAGAGCCGCTGCGTCGAACGGAATGTCGACATTGCATAGTCCCTATCAGGCGGATATTCAGTCCAGTTCATGACTGCACTTGCCCCACACCCGCCCTCCCAAATCCCCAAAAATGGAGGGGGCTTAGGGGAATTCGCTTGCCCTCGGCGAAGGCCGTGGTTTCCCCCAAAGCGGGTTTGGGCGGCAGCCCAACAATCACCCCCGCACCAGCAACGGACTGTCCGGCTTGCCTCCCTCCAGATAATCGCACACGGCCCGCGCCAGCATCGGCGCAAGTAAAAACCCATGCCGGTAAGCGCCGTTGACGCGGATCATCCGCCCATCGGCGGCAACCATCGCCCGGGGCACATTGTCAGGCAATGCCGGACGCACGCCGGCATCCAATTCGAGGATTTCGGCTTCGGCAAAACCCGGGTGCAGCGTACAGGCCGCACTCAGTAACTCGATCGCCGACCGCACCGTCATTGGCCCGGCCTCGTCCGATTCAATGACGGTCGTCCCAACGAGATAAAGTTGCTCGGGCCACGGAACCACGTAGAACGGCACCCGCGGATGCAACAGCCGCACGGGCCGCCGCAGATTGACATCGCGCGCCCGCACCACAATCCGCTCGCCACGCACCCCGCGCAGATCGGGCAATTGATCCGACGCCGCCCGTCCCCGGCAGTCTATGACGATCCCGCCAGCAGGAGCCGCATCAACGCCGTTCACTCCGAACGAAACGGTTACACCCGCCTCACGCACCGCCTGCAACAAGAACGCTAATGCATCAAGCGCTGACATGTGCGCTTCATCGGCAAAATATAGCGCGGCGTCGAAACGCTCAGCAAGCTCGGGCTCTAGTTCCGCGATTCTGGCTGAATCAAGCAGCAAGTGACCTTCGGTCAGCTTGGCATAGCGAACCAGATCGCGCGGGTCGCGCGGCATCGGAACCACGAGACTGCCCATGTTCAACAGCCCTGGATAAACCAACCGCCAGATCGGCAGTGCTTCCCGCCCCAGATCGCGCACCAGCAATGGAGCCGACTCCGCCTCGCAATCAGGCGACAGCATCGCCCCCGCATATCGGCTGGCACTTGCCGTAAACGGTTTTTCTGCGCAGGAAGCTTCCATCAGATGCACCCGATGCCCCGCGCGGGCGAGAGTCAAAGCCTGCCACAGCCCAATAATCCCAGCGCCAACGACAGTCACGGATATAGGCTTCACGGTCACAACAGGTCGTCCTTGGAAGTTGCAATATGTTCGTCATTATTCGCTACGCTTCCACCCCGCGCCCTGCAACCCTGCTAGAGTGCTTCCGCAAACAGCATGCCCCCCGCGCAGGCGGAGGAGCGTGCGGTTTTCCGCAAAAGATGCACGACAAGACAAAAAGCTAGGGTCCTTTTCGCGATTCAATCAAAACCGGACGTAGCCTAACCAAAAACCCCTGCCGCCATCAATGAAAGTCCCGCGACTTTGGAATGATCCGCTCATTCCTTGGATGCATGGGTCCAGGCCTTGTCGACAATCGGTGCGGTTCAGTCTTCGTTCCACGCGCCGAGCC